>JBGPHY010000048.1:0-15972 GCA_041484625.1 Terriglobia bacterium
CCACGTCGCACTAACGCCCGGCCAAAAGCCAGAGCATCACTAGTCTGAAATAACGGATCCCCATCGCTCACCAGGTATAAGTCTCCCTTGAGAACCTTTCTGTGGGCATCCAATTGATCATCTGCAAGGATCCTGGTATGGAATCGATAATCCGGTCCCAGCCGCTCCAGCGCAAAGAATGAGGTAGCCAACTTCATGACGGAGGCGGGGTTGAAAGGCAGGCCCGAATTGTGTTCCGCAATTACTCTGGCTCCATCCAGCGTCTCGACCAGCACCCCCAGGCTGTTAGGACTGAACTTCCTTCGTTGAACTCTCTGGAGCTGCAAGATTGACTTAGAGAGCGCTTCACCGGGAGATGAGAGAGACTCTTTGAAGCCTCCAACAGGAATGTCGAGAGCGGTTGCCCACCCGCTGGCTTCTGGGGCTTGCACGGGCCAAAGCAGGCCTATCAGCAGGAGGATGATGGCGGTCTGTTTCATTTTGAAGATCTTGTATATAGTAAAAAGAAACAGCAATTGAAATTGAAAGAGAACTGTTCAGCCGGCGCAATGACCTCGACGGACCGGAAGTGCATCATAATGGAAGCCTTCTTTAGAAGTAAAGGCAAAACTACTCAATTGGCTTGAATTAACTTACCCTGCCTACCAAAGCGCCGACCTCATTCATATCGGCCAAGTTGGGGAAAGAAATTAGCTGGATTGCGGAACCCCGGCTAATTGCATCGCCTTCTCGCGTATGGCGCGCAGATCGAGCTTTCCAGTTCCGAGCAGGGGAATCTGATCAACTCGAAAGTAATTGTTGGGCTTGGGAACCCAGAGGTTGGGCAACCCCGAGACGGCCATTCCTGCCTGCAGTTCCCGGAGCTTCTCTTCAGACGACAGGCTGTGGAGAACCACCAGCCGTTCGCCCTTTTTCTCATCTGGAATACCCGTCACGGCAAAGGTCGGTTCGGCGATCCCGGCTAACCCATGGAGGGATTCTTCGATCTTGAGATGTGGCACCATCTCGCCACCGATTTTGCTGAACCGGGAAAGACGATCAGCAATTGTCAGGAATCCGTCGCCATCCAGTGTGGCCAGGTCCCCTGTCACGTACCAACCTTCGCGCATCACTTCGGCAGTTTTCTCGGGGCGGTTCAAATAACCCCGCATGACGTTCGGTCCCTTAACCAAGAGGAGCCCGGTGGCACCCACCAGCAGAGGCTGAAAATTGTCCGGATCCACAATCCACACGCTAACTCCCGGCACAGGATGCCCGATCCGCCCGCGTTTCTGCCCGACCTGGAAAAAACCGCGGGCCCGGAAGTTACGGACATTGACAGAAACGATGGGGGCACATTCGGTGCAACCGTAACCTTCCATGGGGCGAAGCCCGAATTTCTCTTCAAACGCATTCGCAATCCGGTCGCTCAGCTTCTCAGCACCCACCATCACATAATCGAGGCTGCCAAAGGATTCCGGCCAACAACGGCGGATGTAGCTCTGCAGGAAAGTGGGTGTAGCCAGCAGGATGGTGGCCCCGTAGCGCTCGGTGAGGGCCCCGATGACTCGAGCATCCAGGGGATTCGAGTGATAGACGGCGCTCAGGCCGGTGACCAGCGGAAACCAGAGTGTACCCGTAAACCCGAAGGAATGGAAGAACGGTAGAATGCCGAGAATCCGGTCGCGCCGGCTGGTAGCAAAGACCTGCTCGATGGCTTCAAGATTCGAACTGATGTTGTAATGCGAGAGCATGACACCCTTCGGATCCCCCGTACTGCCGCTGGAGAATACGACCGTCGCCACATTGTCCACCGACTTTGAGCCATTGCTCCCCAGTGCCTTTTGCAGCCAGCTCAACGGCCACACCAGAGACTGGACAACCGCACGCACCTTTGTTTTGCGGGTCGCCAGAGGCAAAAGGTCCTCGAGGAACACCACCGGTGCTGGGACTTCCAGGTGGACTTTCTCCAGGAAACGCCTCGAGCTGATGACCGTCTGGATCTGGCATTGGTCAATGCAGGATTTCAACATGGCCGGGGAAACAGTGTAGTTCATATTGACCGGGACCTTGCCTGCCAGTAAGGAGGCAACATTGGCGGCAGCACCAGCGACTGACGGCGGCAGCAGCAGCCCCACCATTTTCTGCCCCTCCCAACGGGTGTGAAGCAAACGGGCTAGAACGATGCTTCGCGTCAGCAAACCCAGGTAAGTGACCGACGGTGTCAATCCGTCAGCCATGGCGAATCGCCAGGGATGCCGCCTGGCCTGGCGCACAAAGGCACTCTGCAACTGTCTCTGATCTTTCTTGCGCAGGGCAAAGACGGCTGTGCCCAGTTCCTGAACCGATTGGCGGACTTCTGTGGCTGTAGCCCGCGAAGCCAGCGGCGTTCCGTAGCTCACGGTGACAGGACGAAACGGATGGGATGGCCACTTCCAAAAGAAGCGGCGTTTCTCATAACTGAATATGCTGCCCCAAACGCGGTCCAGGTTGAGGGGGATGACGGGGGCCTCCACGTTTCTCATGATACGCTCAAAACCCTTGCGGAATGGGAGCAGATGCCCGGTGCGGGAGATCTGGCCTTCAGGGAATATCCCCACCACGTCTCCATCGGCAATGGAGCGCGATGCTTCCCGCAGTGCGTGAATCAACGACCGCAATCCGCCACGGCCGGAAATGGGGATAACGCGCATCATTCGCGCAAACGGTATAACATATGGAAGGTTGTAGATTTCCTCATCCATGAGGAACCGGATGAATCGGTCGGTAGAGGCAATTAGCAGCATGGCATCGACAAAGGACACATGATTGGCTGCAAAGAGCGCCCCTCCCCGGGCTGGGATGTTCTCGCGCCCTTCCACTCGAATTCGGTAGAGGCTGTGGGTAAACAGCCAGATCACGAGGCGCATCAAGGAGTCCGGCAGCAGTGTCAATACATAAACTGTCGAAACCAGTGTCAAAATCGCACCCAGCAGGAATACCTGATGGGCGGTCAGCTTGAGCTGAACGGTGACCACCCAATACAAACCTGAGGCCAGCAGCATGCCGACGAAGGTCATCAGGTTTGCCATGGCCAGGAAAGCCCCTTTTTTTGCGGGATCCGGCCTCTGCTGCAACATGGCGTTAATGGGGACGATGAAAAAGCCCGACCCAAACCCCAGCAGGGACAACAGTAACGTCGACTGCAGGAACGACCAGCCATGAAACGAGAGCAGAAGTGAAAAGGCAAAGATGAAGATGGCGCCCAGCGGGATCAAGCCGTGCTCAATCTTGTTGCCGGAAAGGACTCCGGCGACATAACTCCCGGTCCCGATGCCCAAAGCTAAAGCCACCAGCAGGTAACCGATTTCCGTTTCCTTTATCCTCAGGACACTTCCGCCGTACATGAGGACGTTGGTCTGAAAGAGAAACCCCAGAAACCAGAAATAGGTGCTTCCTATCACCGCCAGCCACAACGGCCGGTCCTGGCGCGCCTCTCTGATATTGCGAAAGAGATCGGAGATGAAATTGAGCTGGAATCGGGCTAAGGGGTTGGCAGAGGGAAGCCTGTCAATCCGCCAACTGGTGACAATCCCAACCAGTGCCGAGGCTATCAGAATCAAACCCGGCCAATAGAGCTGATATCGGAAGGTGTCAACCAGAAAGAAGCCGGCGGCTGTCCCCAGGATGATGGCGGCGAAAGTCGTCATCTCCAGGATCCCATTCCCCCAGGAGAGCCGCTCTTCAGGAAGCACTTCGGGGAGAATGGCATACTTGGAGGGGCCAAAGAAGGCGGCCTGAGTACCAGTCAAAAACAGGATTCCCATCGAGAACGAGAGATGCCCCAACCACAGGCCGAGGGTGGCCAGTATCATGATGGCCACTTCAGCCAGCTTGGTGCCCAGGATGACCGCCCGCTTGCTGTAACGGTCGGCAAGGAATCCTCCATACATGGAGAATAGGAGAAACGGGAGGACAAACAACGCTCCAGCGCTACTGACTCGCTGGTTCTTCTGCGCCTCGTTAACGGCAGTCATCAAGGCAAACAGGGTGATGATATTCTTGTAGGCGTTGTCGCTGAAGGCTCCCTGGAACTGGGTGGCAATCAGGTACCAGAATCCACGGCTCGATGGTTTTTGGGGCATTGAATTCCTATGAGCATCGTAACCGTCGTCCTTCTCGTTCACTCCCTCCACACTTTAGAGAACCGTGTACGACGACGATTCGGGACTCCAACTCACTGTCGCCCGAGTCCAGCCTCAAGAAGCGCATTTCTCAGGGTGTCTTCTCGCGAGACTCCTCGGCCGTGGTAGACAATCTTCCCTTCCCGGTTGATGATCAACACGGTGGGAATCACATCGACCTGGTAATTCTGGGCTACCGTCTGTTCGGGATCTGACAGGGTCGGAAAGGAAATGCGGTGCCGGGCCAGGAACTCACGGGCCCGGCTCGGTTCTTCATCACTGATTCCGAGTGCCACCAGGCCCCGGTCCTTGAACTCCTTCTGCAATCGGTCAATTTGCGGCATCTCGATGCGGCAGGGCCCGCACCACGTGGCCCAAAAATTAAGCAGAACTACTTTTCCGCGGAGTTTCACCAGCTCAACGGATTCCCCTTTAAGGTCTTTCAAGTTGAAATCCCGGGCCTCTTCTCCTTCGACTCCACGGCGTTGCGGTCTTGAACCGAAAGGGAGAGCCATTTCTCTAGCCTCTGGTGGAGGCACGAACGAGAAGAGTGCTTCCGGCAAGGGTTCGTTGATTTTGGCCGTCTGCAGAACCAGTGTATAGCGAGTTTCCATGAGCCCTTCGAACTCGGCAGATTCTTCGCGGCTTCCGGAGATCTCTTTCAGGACCAAGTAACGGTCCTTCTCAATCCATAAGGTCCTGGGAATCCGTTCTGCACTCTTGTCAGGGTGAGCCCTCTCGCCTTCCGAGACCTCCACCAAGTAACAGTCTGCCCCCTTGTCTCCCAGTCGAAGGGACTCCTCTCCCACCACCTTGGCTTCCCGGGTCTGGTCGGCCAGCAATCCATAATCGTTGCCGAAGCCACGGTTGAGGACACTCAAGGTACCCGGTTCGCCGCCGCTGTCCCACTCCAGAAAGAGCTTCATGTCTGCGGGTGAAGATTTGGAATACTGCCGGAGCTGGGCGGAAAAGAGCCAACTGGCCTGCCCATCGGAGACCAGCACCAGGCGGCTCTTGGGCCAGCCCCGCTCAACTCTCAGCTTATCAGGAAGAATGGCGGCTTTAAGAAATGGGGTTTCGCGAATCTGCTGATATCCAGTGGCTTTCATTTCTTTCTTGAATGTACCCTCAAACTGGTAGCATTCCAGTGTCCGGTAGGTTTCACTCATCCTCTTAAGGATTTCCAGAGCCCCCTTTTCGGGAGCCGCCCAAGCAGGCGGACTGTCGAAGAGCAGCACGACGAGTGCAAACAGCAGCCCTGGCTTCGCCTTCCCCACCTGTCGAAGAGTGCTGTCCAGTTTTCGCCTCAGCAAGTGTCCTCTCCCTGACTGAAATCCGGAGTTAGGATAGTATCAAACTGCCTTCCTGGGCCAAAGCCTTGAATTATTTATGAGGCCATGGTTCTCCGCGACTCGAAGATCCGAACCGCCACATAAGCCAGCAGCGCAAAAACGAAAAAGACCAGGAGCATCCAGGCTACCCCTTGGAGCGTGCCGATAATGGTGCGATATACTTCAAGCACCCAGCGCTCCGTGGTCAATACTATGACCTGCTCGTTTCGCTGTTGGGGAGTCGTGTATTTCTCCAGATCCCATATCCTGACACCACTGGAAATTCCCACTACGAAAATTGCGAACTGCAGGTACCGCAACCAAGCCTGACTGATCTGATCAGACAGGATTCGCTCCAAGATGGCCTTCAGCGTGCGGTGGAAGAGCCCGGCTACTGTTCCAGCCACCGCCAGAGCAATCAAAAAGGTAACCCCAAGCAACGTGATAAACATGGTCTCCTCCTCGAGTTGAGAAATTCTTCAATCCGCACTCAAGATAATGGAACCATGGAGGAGATGCAACAGGGGGTGTGACACTCCTTTAAGTGTCACACAGGAAGGCATTTTTCCTGCAATTCGCGACCCTGGATAAAAGCGTGGAAGTCTCTGGCACGGTGTTAAATTCTGATCAGTGTGCAGAAGTACTGGCCAGGAATTTGTCGACGTAGGAACACAGGTCTTCGAGGCAAGACTCAGCAATCAGCCGGAACTCCAAGCAAGGGTGGCGGACCGGGAGCTTTCTGCGCTGTACGATGTCCGCGATGACGAAGGTATCCGATGTGAGGCCCTTCTGCCAGCCCGGCTCAAAAGCATTACGAAAGCTGAGCCGTGCAGGATCAACCCCGGCAGCTACCAGCGTGGCATGGGCCCATTTCACAAAATCCTTCCAGCCGGAGATCACCACAATTGTTCTTTCGGTCGGAAGTCCTTTCAACCTCTGGATCTCGCTCTGGACAGAACGGGATTTCAGGAAAAAGCAGTGAATGTCTTTGGGCAAGAACTCTCGAACGATGTCGGCTCTTCCGTAAAGGGCCACGGGGATAGCACCGGTGAGGGTCTCCGGCTTGCCGCAATCTTCATAACCGCCTCCCCGGCACGGGAACTTCGTCGCCTCCCCGATCTCCGCCATGAGAATTTGGCGAAGGGAAACTTCGGGTTCAATGACCAGGAAATGGTCGGGGGGCTGAAACATCAGCCAGCCCTGGATCCGCTTGCGGATCTGCCCCAGGGAGAAGCCCTGGCTGCGAGCGATCTGGAGAAAAGTAGAGATCAGCTGGTCCATCTCCAGTTGGGAGTCCAACGGGGTTCCCGAATCCAGGGCGCGCACATAGACGCCACTGCCTTTGCGGAATTCAAGCCATCCTTTATTGGCCAGCTCCCGGTAAGCGGCGCTGACCGTGTTGGCATGAATCTCAAACCGGCGGGCCAGTTCCCGCGTACTGGGGAGCTTTTGCCCGGACTTGAGTTCCCCGGAGGTGACAGCCAGCAGAAGCTGAGTGGTCAGCTGTTCATGTATCGGGACTTCGCTGTGTTTGCTGATCCAGATCTTCATGGGAAAAGGGACTAGAGGCTGGAGGCTGGGGACCAGCAAAAGAGATCTGAAATCAAGATTCTCGCACCCTTGTTTTCAGTGACTTTTGGAGCCCGCGAATCATCCTGCCGGTCTGATCCACCAGAAGCGAAATGGAATCCAGTTCGTCTGCTTCCACGTAGCCCAGTCTCCCACTCAACAACAACTGAGTCTCCAGCTCGGCGAGAGAACCAAGGGCGATAGAGATGTGGTGAAGGAACTCCTTGGTTGAATCCCTTGCATGGCCCTCAGCGATGTTGGAAGGGACGGAAACTGCTGCACGTTGAATTTGGCTGGCAAGCCCGAATGTTTCTTGTTTGGGGAACCTGATGGTCAGATGGTAAGTTTGCTCAGCCATTTCCATGCTCAACTGCCAGACCTTCAAATCCCGATAACTATTGAACCCCATTCCTGATCCTCCCTTTCAAATAGTTATCTGAAAATCCTGCACATCTCATGATCCGATTTCAACAGAGACACTTCTTCCCCCAATACCATCCCCTAGTCTCCAGTCTCTAGCCTCTAGCTTCTAGCCCCTATTCCCTAACTTCCACTTCACTCACCCTGCCCTCCGAGAACCGGACCCGGGTCTTGCCCGGCCCTCCGCCGGGGCGACGGCTGAATTCGTATCGCTGGCTTTCACCAGCTTCAGTAGCGATCAGCCGCCTATTGCCCATAGAAAGGCCGACCTGGGCGAAGCTCATTCCCGGTTTCAGCTGGTGGGTCCTGAGCTGGTCCCACACTTCCGGGGGCCAGTGGGAATAGAGTTCACGAGGATCCCTGGCAAAGAAAAGCTCATCGAGTTGCATTTGGTATTGCTTTTCCCTCGCCAGGAAGAATCCCCCTACGGTCGCGCATGACTGGCCCCCTTTTCGAAAGAGCAAAAGAACTTGTTGGTCGTGGCCTTCCTCCGATACGGGACGGGTGGTAACCCCATCCACGGTGAGGCTCTCCATGGGCTCAAACTGGAGTTCTTGGGTTAGCGGGGTCATGGAGGATGTCCCGCCCATCGGAAAATACCTGGCCTGATATCCCGCTTTGACCCAAAGAATTCGTCCGACTAATTTCCGGGCGCTGTTCAAATCATCGACATAAAATTTCGGAAGCACCACCAGGTAGTCTTTGTCCAAGACTTTTTGGGTGGCAAGTTTGGTCCTGGGTGTCCTGCTCCGTTCGTAAAACACACAAGCCACCCGCAGGATGATGACTGATGTGACCACCAGGACCCAAATCAGCCAGCGTTTGGTACTTCTTTGCAACGGCATCGAAATCCCCCTGCCCTGCCGAAAATGGCTTACAATTAACACATCTGTCGGAAGGAGTACAGGATCTTGGTCCTGCCGGGCGCTGCGGAAGGTTCCTGCAACCCGCAATTCAGCGAGACTCTTGAATACCAACACCTGAATTTTCCTGGTGTCGGAAGGGGGATTCCATTAAAGCCATTGTCTTCGACGGCCATTTGCGGGTGCAGGAACGGGTGAAACCTGGATTCACAGGGGAGGAGAGTCTCGTTCGCATGCTCAAGGCCGGCATCTGCAACACAGACCTGGAGATTACGCGCGGCTACTTCGGGTTTCAAGGAGTATTGAAGGTAATCCTGGAGGCCGAGGAGAGAGCGATCAATTGCCAGCCTTCAGCTCTCGAATCTTAATATTCCGAAATCGGACCTCGCCATCGTGATCCTGCAATGCAATGTGACCCTGTTTGAGCATTCCGAACCCCTTCAGGTTTGCGAACTTGCTCTGGGCGATCCGGTCACGTAATTTTTGACTGTTCCTTTCAAATTCAAGAACCTTGACCCCGTTCACCCAATGTTCCACGTGCATGCCTCGGACCAAGATCCTGGCCTGGTTGAACTGCCCGGCCGGACGGCCTGGACTCTGACTGGGACCTAGCAGATCATAAAGGGCGCCGGTAATCCGCATCGGGCCGCTAAACGCGTCCTCGTTCCCTCGGTCGTCGATGAGCTGAAACTCGAAGCCCATCGGCGTGTATTTGAATCGGTCCGGTGTCAGGATCGAGGCATCCCCCGTTTCCCGGGCCTCTCGCTGGAGATCGGCATAGTGGTACTCAAAGTACGCACGCTCCCAAGACGGCGGGCGGTCTTCTGAGATCAGGTACTTGACTCCGCTGTTGCTCCCTGTCGATATACACCACTCAAATTTCAGCTCGAAATTCCCGAAGTTCTCAACTGTGATGATGTCTCCACAACGGCCGGCTGTTTCCGAACCCTGGGGGGGGAGCCGCCGAAGACAACCCTCCTCAACGGCCCAGCAGTGCGAAGGGAACTCCTGGCGCCGAAATCCTCGCCACCCCTGGGGGGTCTTGCCATCAAACAAGAGCCGCCACCCGTCAGCCTTTTCGGATTCAGCCAAGGCATAAAGAGGGGAGGGACCTCCCCCGGTTTCTTTTTTCGTATCAGCCCCGCGGTCGATGGCGGGGAACGAGATACAGCCCAGAAGCAATGACAGGGCAGTTATTCTCCAATTGGCACCACTCCTCCTGTCGTCCTGTAATCTCACATGAACACCTCGACTCTCCCGTTTCCTATAGGTTTGTTAATGACTCTTCTGCTAATCGTCCTCGTCATCGTCCTCGAAAAGAAACCTTGGGCATGACGAAGCCAAAGGCGGTGGAGAAGCAGTCTCGAAATGAAGGTTCTCAGCATACTCACTCTCGCAAGAGGAATCAAAAGGAAAGGGGCTATAATAAGGGTGCCTTCTTGGGGCCTGGTAATTATGCCACCTGGAATTCCCTGTATGAGGATCGGCTGCCAGATACGGAGGTCACCATGGACCGTCAATTTGTGTTCTTTGTTCCCCTCTTTGTTTCACTGAGTCTGTCTATGATTCACCCAAAGGAGGTGGGTATGAGTCTGCAACTGAATTCTTCAAGTTTCCAACCCCAGGGCGAGATTCCAAGGCTCTACACCTGTGATGGCAAGGACATCTCCCCTCCGCTTTCATGGTCGGGAGTGCCGGCAGGCGCCAAGAGTCTTGCTTTGATCGTGGACGATCCGGACGCTCCCGATCCGGCTGCACCCAGAATGACGTGGGTTCACTGGATACTTTACAACATCCCCGCCAGTATCACCTCCCTTTCGGAAGGCACAACCGCCAGGGAATTGCCCAAGGAAACGCTGGAGGGCTTGAACGACTGGAAGAGGACGGGGTATGGCGGTCCGTGTCCGCCTGTGGGCCGGCATCGCTATTTCCATAAGCTTTACGCCCTCGACACGGTCTTGCCCGATTTGCGGCAACCGACCAAGGCTGCGCTGGAAAAAGCCATGAGCGGACACATTCTGGCCAAGACTGAATTGGTTGGTACTTATCAACGACGCTGACTGAACGATCACATGATGCATTTACTTCACTAAGGAGGGGCTTATGGTTCCACAGAACTACGCCAATCATCGAAGGTATGACTTCATGTACCATGTTGTACTGTTTGGAATTCTTGTCCTGACTCTGATCGGTTCAACGGTCAACCTGTACAAGTCGATGAGCAGACACGGCCTGTACAGTGCCTCCCTGATTGTCGTGCTGACGGCCTGCCTGTTAATGCTCTTCTTCTTTTGCCGGACCTTCGCGCTGAAGGCTCAAGATCGCGCCATCCGGGCCGAAGAGAATCTTCGTCACTACGTGCTGACCGGCAAGCTCCTTGATCCGGGGCTTTCCATCCAACAGATCGTCGGACTGCGTTTTGCCGCCGATGAGGAATTTGCGGTGCTGGCCAAACGGGCGGTCGACGAAAACCTGGGGGCGGATGACATCAAAAAGGCCGTCAAGAACTGGAGGAGCGACACCTACCGGGTGTAGCAAAACCTGATGTAACGCAAGATGCCATCTAGAGCGACAGCGTTCACATCCGCATCAGCAGCCTGGCCATCAACCTTGAATCGATGGAGACCAAGACCTACCTGGCTCCCTGGAGTGGGACCCCCGTTTTCCGGCTGGAGGCGCTGGTTTCGGTTCCTGTTGCACTGAACGTCAAGGCCTTGAGGACGCGGTTTGACGAGATCGAGCGGGAAGAAAACATCGACATCGATCTGGCAGTGAGCGGCGCTCAGTCAAATCCTGCTTGATGCCGAACGTGAGCCGGAGGAGGACGTCACGGACGTAGCCCCTCGGTCCTGTCTGGGGATTGAAGGATGGCTTCTCCCCTCAGGCGAAAAACGGTCTTAGGGATCCCTTATCCACAAGCAGGCTTCTCAATTCGAAGTCTTCTTGACATCCATCGCCTTGGTCAACCGTTCATCTTGGACCAGTTGCTTGAAGCTGGGCTCCTTGTTGATCTTGTCAAACTCTGTGAACCCCATCTCGAGAGCTTTCAGCAGATAAGCTATAGCTTTCTCCTGCTGGCCATTCATGGCGTAGATCTTGGCCAGGTAGAAATTTTGCATGGCCTGGTTGAGTTCGGTGGTCTTGATGACGGTCCCGTAATTGGAAGTCCGTTCCAGGATGGTGGGATCCAGTCGGTAGGCTTCCTGAAAGGACTGAAACCCCTCTTCATACTTCTTCAGCCCGAAATAGGCTGCGCCCATGTTGTGGTGGACCGTCGCCGATTGGGGATTGATCTCCAGTGCTTTCTTATAACACTTGACCGCCTTCTTGTAGCTTTTCGTGCTGTAAAATATCGTTCCGAGATTATTCCAGACTTCGGAATAACGCGGGTTGAGTTTCTTGGCCAGTTCATACTGTTTCTTGGCCATGCCTAGGTTCGTCAATTGATGATAAGCAATCCCCATCTTGTTTTGAAGAACCGGGTCTTGGGGGTTGATCGCCAGCGCGTTCCGATACTGCTGAATGGAGTCTTCGTAAAACTTCCGCGCCAGTAAGGAATCGGCCTTTTTGATGATCTGATCAATCTCCGCCTGTTTCTCCGGAGTCAGCTTCACGACGGTTTCTTTGGCAAACGCCATCGACAGATTAAGGATGAAGATAATTACAAGGACTACCAGGATCCTTCTCATGGGGCACCTCTCTTCTCAAGAACATTCGCCACCAAAGTCAGGGCGATAAGCTGAGTCGGCTTAATGGGTAAATGATTTGCCGACGGAATGAAAAGAACTCCGACCTGCTTCAACCGTGATTATATCTCACAATGACAGGTTGCAATCAATCTCTGTGAGATGAGGAAGGATCCTTGATTTCCAACAATAGCGCTACCTCATCACAGTCCGGAAACTTGTGGCAGCGGATGCATTCACTCCAGACCTTCTGCGGCAGACGTTCGCGACGCACCTGTTTAAAACCCAGCTTTTTGAAGAAGTCGGCCACATAGGTCAAAGCGTAAAAACGGCGGACCCCCATTTCCAACCCCTCCGCAATGCAAGCTTCCACTAGTTGTCTACCAAGACCTTTCTGCTGGCGGGACGGCGCCACCACCAAGGACTTGATCTCCGCCAGGTCCTCCCACTTTACATGCATCCCGCAAACCCCGACAATCCGTCTGCGCTCGACGGCGACGTAATAATCCCGGATGTTTTCATAAATCTCCGACAAGGCTCGGTTCAGCATTTGCCCCCGCCGGGCGGCGGCGTTGATCAGTTGCTGCATGGCCGTCGCTTCATCGAGAGTGGCTTTGCGAATCATCGTCTCTCCATCTTTCTGCTTCCATTTAGGAAAGAATGCATCTGTCCTTCCGGCCTCCTGCTCCTTGTTCCTTCGGGCCATTCCCCCTTTCGCCCGCTTCTTATAGGACCTTCATTTCTTTTTCTTTTAGCGCTTTGATGCGGTCTCGCAGGCGGCCGGCTCTTTCAAACTCGAATCTCTGCGCTGCCTCGCGCATTTGCTTTTGCAGCTTCAAGATCTGCTCTTCCAACATCTCGGGGCTTTCCGCCTCCGCGGCCTCATCCTCGACTGACAGGTCCACGTAGTCCGCTTCAGTCATGGCTATTAAACTCATGTCGATAGGCTTGACAATGGACTGGGGAGTGATGCCGTTGTCTTCATTGTAGCAGACCTGCTTTTGACGGCGCCGGTCGGTCTCACGGATGGCGTTCTGCATGGACTTCGTCATCACGTCGGCATAGAGGATCGCTTTGCCGTTAATGTGGCGCGCGGCCCGACCGATGGTTTGGATCAGCGAATCCCGGGAGCGCAGGAAGCCTTCTTTATCGGCATCCAGGATCGCTACCAGGGAGACCTCGGGCAGATCGAGACCCTCCCGCAGCAGGTTGATCCCGATCAGTGCATCAAAGATCCCGCGCCGCAAGTCGCGAATGATCTTGATGCGCTCCAGGGTTTCCACCTCGGAATGCATATAGCGGCACTTCACCCCCACTTCCCGGTAGTACTCGGTGAGATCCTCGGCCATGCGTTTGGTCAGGGTCGTCACCAGCACCCGCTCCTTGCTGGCTTCGCGCAACCGGATTTCATGCAGGAGATCGTCGATCTGGCCTTTGACGGGCCTCACTTCCACCTCCGGATCCACCAATCCTGTGGGTCGGATGACCTGTTCCACCACTTCCCCGCTGACTTTGGTCAGTTCATAAGGGCCGGGCGTGGCCGAAACGCAGATCACCTGGTTCAGCCGTTGTTCGAATTCCTCGAACTTCAACGGTCGGTTGTCCATGGCCGAGGGCAGCCGGAATCCATATTTCACCAGGTTCTCTTTGCGCGACCGGTCTCCCGCATACATGCCCCGCACCTGGGGGACAGTCTGGTGGCTTTCATCTATGAAAAACAAATGATCCTGGGGAAGATAGTCTAATAATGTGGGAGGCGGTTCACCGGCCTGGCGGCCGGAGAGATGTCGGGAGTAGTTTTCAATTCCGTGACAAAAACCGATCTCCCGCATCATTTCGATGTCGAACATGGTCCGCTGGTGAACCCGCTGGGCCTCCATCAATTTTCCCTGGTTTTCCAGTTCCCCCCTCCACCACTCCAACTCCTGCTTGATGCTCCCCATGGCTTTCAGCAGCGTGCTGCGCGGCATCACATAGTGCGACTTGGGGTAGATGGGCAGGCGCTCGTAGCTAAACCGGATCTCTCCATAGAGCGGATCAATCTGGAGCAGCGCCTCGATCTCGTCGCCAAACAGTTCGATGCGGTAAGCGTAATCTTCGTACGCGGGAAACACTTCAATGAGGTCTCCTCGAACCCGAAAGGTGCCACGTCGAAAGTCGCTGTCGCTCCGCTCGTATTGAATCTCAACCAGCTTCCGAATGATATCTTCCCGCTTGATTCGCTGGCCCTTGTCGAGGAAGAGCAGCATTCCGTAGTAGGCTTCCGGAGAACCGATACCGTAGATGCAGCTGACGCTGGCCACGATCAGGCAGTCGCGCCGCTCAAAAAGGCTGCGGGTAGCCGACATGCGCATCTTGTCGATTTCCTCGTTGATGGTGGCTTCCTTTTCGATGTAGGTGTCAGTGGCTGCGATGTAAGCTTCGGGTTGATAATAGTCATAATAACTGACGAAGTACTCGACAGCATTCTGCGGGAAGAACGTGCGGAATTCCTGACACAACTGGGCGGCCAGAATCTTGTTGTGGGCCAAGACCAGGGTCGGCCGGTTGACGGCTTCAATTACCTTGGCCATGGTATAGGTCTTGCCGGAGCCCGTCACCCCCAGCAGGACCTGATGTTTCTGCCCCTCCTGGAGGCCTTTCAACAGCTGCTCAATGGCAGTGACCTGGTCGCCTTTGGGCTGATACTGGGCAACTTGAAACCTTTGCTGAGATTGCACCATAGGAGTTCCACGGGACCTGGAGGGACGAGGGCACGACTGCTGTTCACCTGCCAGGTCGATACCTGTTTTGCGTGTTTGCCAATCTTGCGGAGTTCGGCCCTCCAAAACTCGCATTTTCACGGAAGCGGAAACAACCGGAGGTTAACTCTCCCGGGCCAGGGCCGCTTTTTGGAAATCGAAGACGTATCGGACCATTCGCATGCGCAGTCTCTCCGGAATGCTGACAAACTGCATGCCGACCATGAAAAATCGGTTCTTGCGGGCATCCTCGCGGGATTCGTTGCGAACCACCCGGACGGAAAGCTGAACGGGCTCGGGACTGCTGGGTAGACTCAACCTGATCTGAAAAATGGTGCCGATGGGGAGGAGTGACTTGTGATGAATGGCCAGCCCGCCTCCGCTAATGTTGACGGTGTTGGTCTTGATTGAAAGCACCTTCGGTTCCGACCCTCCGGATCCCAAGGAGGTACTCACGACGGCGGACATTTCGACTGGCAGCAAGGCTGTTACCCGCACGTATTCGCGGCGCTGGATCCTCTGAGTCTCCCCCGTGGCGCGGAGGATGAGCATGGGGATGGGAGCAGGAATGGTCTCCGTCACTAGAGCCTGGAATCCGTAGACAGCATCCTGCCGGGTAAAAGAAAGAAACAGGCCTTCGTTCTTGTGAAAGGGAATTCGGACTCCGGCTTCCGTAGGCCAGGAGATGTTAATCCTCTCCCCGGAAGCATCTTCCACTCGGCTGTAATAGGTCCGGGAATTGGGTTCATCCACGGCCTGGATCTGGACCAACTCGTTGACCTCAGCGCGAACTTGCTTCATTGCTCCATCCTTCAATCAGGATCCAACCCTCGTCGAGGGAGATTGTAGCCTGAATTCCCCCTTGGCGCCAGCCGGGTCAGCCTTCCCTGCGGATTGTCCTTGTTGTCCCTGTCGTCCTTCCAGTTTGTCCCGGAAAGTTGTTCAATGCACGCCGGCAACCCAGCGGCTGAAATTGCCTTTGAACAGGTTGAAGATGTCTTGCCTGATTGCCGCTTCCGTCAGGACCCACCCGGTCTTCATCAAATCGGAATACTTGTCAATCAAAACAACGGCCAGAATGGTTCGGAAGTGGGCCCATTTGTAAACTAGTTGATCGAGGACGCGCGCATCGGAGTGTTGCGGGACGAAGCTGGTTCCAAGCAATTCCAATCGCATCCGCGTGATCGCCTCGACCAAACTGGGATTATTCAGGAACCACC
>JBGPHY010000049.1:0-15729 GCA_041484625.1 Terriglobia bacterium
TGGGAGCTGGCGGGTGGCAGACTTTCTGGCGAGTGACCCTCCCCAATATCAAATGGAGCTTGCTCTACGGCGTCATCCTGTGCACCGCCCGGGCCATGGGGGAATTTGGCGCCGTCTCGGTGGTTTCCGGCCACATCCGCGGCGAGACTAACACTCTGCCGCTGCACGTGGAGATTCTCTACAACGAATACAACTACACCGCCGCCTTTGCTGTGGCCTCTTTGCTCACCTGGATTGCCGTAGTGACGCTGGCCGCCAAGAAAGTGGTGGAATGGAAAAGCAGTCAACGAACACTGACCCTGCGAGGGGAAGAGGAGTTGAACACAGCCGCATGAGTATCGAAGCACGGCACGTCAGGAAGCACTTTGGGGACTTTGAGGCTTTGAAGGATGTCAGTCTGAACGTGGGGGCAGGCGAGCTGGTGGCACTGTTGGGGCCTTCGGGGTCAGGCAAGACCACTCTGCTCAGAATCATTGCCGGGTTGGAATCTGCCGACAGCGGCACCATCCTGCTGAATCAGGAAGAGGCCACTTCTCAAACTGCCGCCCAGCGGCGCGTCGGTTTTGTTTTTCAGCACTATGCTCTCTTCCGCCATATGACGGTCTTCGAAAATATAGCTTTCGGGTTGCGGGTCAAGCCCCGCCACTTGCGGCCTCGCAATGGCGAGATCCGAGAGAAAGTGATGCGGCTGTTAAAGCTGGTACAGCTCGACTACCACGCCAGTCATCTTCCTTCACAATTGTCCGGCGGTCAACGGCAACGGGTGGCTCTGGCCAGAGCCCTGGCCGTGGAACCTCGGGTCTTGCTCCTGGATGAGCCTTTTGGGGCGTTGGATGCCAAGGTTCGAAAAGAACTGCGCTCCTGGCTGCGGCGGTTGCATGATGAGATTCATATTGCCAGTGTTTTCGTCACCCACGATCAGGAGGAGGCCATGGAAGTGGCTGACCGGGTGGCCGTGATGAATGAGGGCCGGATCGAGCAGATGGGGACCCCAGAAGAGGTCTATGAGAATCCGGCCAACCCATTCGTCTATAATTTCCTCGGTAATGTCAACCTCTTCCACGGACGCATTTCAGGGGGGAGGGTCCAAATGGGCAGTGTGGAGGTCGAAGCCCCGGAACATGCTGTCCAGGATGCTCCCGCCGTCGGATACGCGCGGCCTCATGACATGGAAATCGAGCGTCACCCCCCGGTTCATGAGGGCTTCATTCCTGTCATCATCTCCCACATTCATGCTGTCGGTCCTTCTGTCCGGCTCGACCTCAGGCGAAGCGACAACGGGGACAGCGTTACCGCTGAACTGAACAAGGAGCGCTACCGGGAGTTGGCCCTCAAGACCGGCGAGCAGGTCTTCGTCCGCCCTCGACATCTACGCGTCTTTGTAGAGGACTACTCGATCTAAGAGAGATCCGGCCAATATCCCTCCATCTGGTAACACCCGCAATCAGAATCGAGATTTTGAGAATTCCTCCTGAATGGGCCATGAGTTCGGCCTGGCCGTGATATCATGGAAAGCCTTGTGGATGGGGGCATTCCTGAAGCCTCAGCAAGGGTTCAGTGGATTGTGGAGGCGGATATGGAGATCAAGATCTTTACCACCGGAGGGACAATCGACAAGGTCTATTTTGATCAGCTCAGTGAATTCCAGGTGGGCGAGCCCACGGTGGGAGATATCCTGCGGGAAGTCCACGTGGTATTTACCTATCAGGTCGAGACCATCCTCCACAAAGACAGCCTGGACATCACCGAAGAGGAACGGAGGCGAATCGTGGAGGCAGTGGCCACAGATCCGCACCAATACGTGATTATCACGCACGGCACGGACACCATGATTGAAACAGCCCTGCAGCTGCGGGGCTTGCCTGGAAAGGTGATCGTCCTGACTGGTTCTATGGCACCGTCCCGGTTCCGCAATACAGACGCGATCTTCAATGTGGGATACGCAATGGCCGCTGTCCAGCTCTTGCCGGAAGGTGTCTACATTGCGATGAACGGCCGGGTTTTTAATCCTGCGCGCCTGCGCAAGAACAAGCAAACACAACAGTTTGAGGAGGTGTAAATGGCTCATTCTATCCTGAAGGCAATTGTCCCGGCTGCCGGCCTTGGGACCCGCTTATTGCCGGCCACCAAATCCCAACCCAAGGAAATGCTTCCGGTCGCACGAAAACCCATCGTCCAATATGTAGTCGAAGAATTACAGTCTGCCGGCCTTTCCCAGATTCTCCTTGTGACGGGTCGGCGCAAGCGTGTCATCGAAGACCATTTTGATCCCGATCTCTACCTCTTGTCATCGTTGACTCAAGCCGGAAACGAGACATTGCTAGCTGAACTGTCATACCTCCAGCGTCAAACCCGCTTTTTCTATACCCGCCAGAGCCAGCCGCAGGGGCTGGGACATGCGGTTTCCCTGGGAGCGGAGTTTGTGGACAACGACAACTGCGTGGTCGCCCTGGGTGATTCTCTGATTGCCGGAACTGATCCGTCCGGCCCACTGCGAGCCATGATCCAGGCCCACCAGGACCTGAAGGCGGCTGCCGTGATTGCGGTTGAGCAAGTAGAAGCCGAAGAAACCCACCGCTACGGGATCATTCATCCCCGAGGCACTGTTCCCGGCCCCCAGGAGCCTTTTTCTATCGAGGATATTGTGGAAAAACCCCGGCGGGAACAGGCTCCAAGCACCCTGGCCGTGGCAGCCCGCTACGTCTTCAGTCCCAGCATATTTGAGGCTCTAGAACGTACAGCTCCGGACCACAAGGGAGAAATTCAACTCACCGATGCCATCCGGCTGCTCATTCGCTCCAGCCAGCCGGTCTACGCCTGGTTGTTGGGGCCAGATCAACCCCGCTACGATATTGGAAATTTCGAGAGCTATTTCCGCACATTCATTGACATGGTGATTGCCGATGAGCGTTACGGATACATGGCCCGACAATACATCAAAGCCAAAGCTTATGAATTCTGATCGAACACTTGTCTGTTCGGCCCCTGGACGCGCAGGCATCATCGGGAACCCCACAGACATGTATGGCGGCTCTGTCCTCTCCTGCTCGGTGGGAATGCGAGCCCGGGTCCGTATCCAGCCTTCGGAACGGTTGATTTTTTCGACCCACGGCCAGGAATGCCGGATTTGCAGCAGGAACGATCTTAAGCCTCGGGGTGATCTTTTTGATGTTGCACGGGCCATCCTCGATTATCTGAAACTACCTCCGATACATTGCCGGGTGGAATACGAAACCGAGATTCCGGTGCGCAGTGGCTTGGCTGGTTCGACGGCTGTGATGGTTGCCCTATTGCGCGGACTGTTGGCCTGGCAGGATGTTCACCCCAATGCCTACCGCTTGACGGAAACGGCTCGTTATATCGAACTCAACCATCTGAAGGTGGTGTGCGGTTACCAGGATGCCTACATGTGCAGTTTTGGCGGACTGAATTACATGGATTTCCGCGGCAAGCAGTTCTATCGCGCCGCGGAGGCGGAACTACTGGCCACGATTGAACCGCTCGCTCCATTTGTCAGAAAACTCCCATTTGTGCTGGGTTTTACGGGAGTGCAACATGCTTCAGGTACCGTTCATAAACCATTGCGGGAGCGTTGGCTCGAAGGAGATCCTGCTGTAGTCGCGGCTTACGAGCGAATCACTGAGATTGCCCGGATGGGGAAAAAAGCGCTGATGCTGGAAGATTGGCATACCATGACTACTCTCATGAACGAGAACCACTCCATTCAAAGGGATCTGGGCGGGTCGGGGGAAGCCAATGAGCGGCTGATTGCGGCGGCACTGGAAGCCGGTGCGCCCGCCGCTAAATTGGCTGGAGCCGGTGATGGAGGCACCATCATTGCCCTGTGGCCCATGGAGGATTCGACTCGGCTGGAGATGGCTCTGCGCCATGCTGGCGCCGCAGCCACTTTTCGTTTGCAGGTTGCCCCTGGAGCCTTGATTGAGGAGGACAGGAAACCCGGATCCGATCTCTGCTGATCTGGCCCATGCGGCCCGGATGAGATTTTTGGAAGTAATTCATCTTCATATTGATCGGAAAAGTGTAAATAACCCCCAGGCAGTGTGGAGAACGGCAGATCTAACCGCGGAAGAGTTCGAGGCATGTCTAAATACATTGTGGAACTGGTTTAACGCAGCTTATAAGTACCTCTTTCGCGTAGAATTTCCAGCGCCTAAATACGATGGGAGCGATATTAGCCCTAGTCTCAGAATGGCTGAAGAGAACAGCTTACTACTCCAAATGAAATAGCGCCCCGGCAACTGAGTTCAGCCCACCACCGCAGGCCGAACCAGTCGAGAAGTCTCCTCCCGCTGATTGCCACGGCTGCCCAACGGGGCACTGTCGCTATGAGTATTCGTTCAATATGCAGAAGAGTGAAGAAGATGGGCCATTGGATGGCAGGTTTATCAATTCATTTTGAGCTGAAAACGCTAAACAAATCAGTCCAGGGTTGCGCTGTTTGCTACCCTGGGAAAACGATTCCCCGCCCGGCGGCGGGTTCCCTGAAAGGGAACGACAAGGAGAGGCCCATGGCCCAATCGCTTTCCAAGATTGTCCTTCACATCATCTTCTCAACCAAAGACCGCTATCCGTTCCTCAAAGACCTCGAAACACGGGCGCAACTCCACGCCTATATGGCTGGAATTTGCAGGCAGCAGAAATCTCCTGCCTTCCTGATTGGCGGCGTGGCCGATCATGTTCACCTGCTCTGCCATCTGAACCGGACTTGCACCGTGGCCGATCTCGTCAAAGAGGCAAAGCGTTCTTCCTCTCTGTGGACCAAAGAAGAAGGAGGAATGCTGGAGAAATTCGCCTGGCAGGGAGGCTACGGTGCGTTTTCCGTCGGTCAATCGCAGGTAGATGAGGTCAGCAAGTACATCAGCGACCAGGAGGTCCACCATCAGCGTCTTTCGTTTCAAGAGGAATATCGCCAATTTCTACGCCGGTACGAAATCGAATACGATGAGAGATACGTATGGGACTAAAACGTTGTGGTTCCCTTTCAGGGAATATCCCAAAACCGGCGGACTGAACCCAGGGTAGCGAGAAGCGCATCCCTGGGCTGGATTGTTGTGTCCCTTTGGGACACACGGAGATATCACAACAAAGATGGTCCGCTCCTTCTAACTCGGGAAGGAACTCCAGCCCACCATCGATGTTCAATTGGCTTCCGAGATCCTCCTCGTGAAGTAAGCGGTTTGTAGGAGAACGAATACACAATCGGGAATCAATTTCCAACGACCCATGGCAGAAGCATCATGTCTCAGCCACCCAAGGCTTTTCAGACACCTCGCACATTTGTTCCCAAGTGGTAACAGGTTGTCACTATGTAGAGTGCCACTGCGCGGTTGTGGGGTTGGCTCCCAATGCTCTACTTGTTGGCAACACTTGATGCGCAAAGCTCAATTTGTGTAATATTGTCTCTGAATACGGTAGGGAACGAAGGCAGCAATTCAATTCCTTCTTGCATGGGAGCTATCAAAGGTTAATCAGAGCAGTCATTGAAAGGAGGGTAATGTCCATATTTATGTAGCTAATTGTGGGAATAACCTCACATTTTTCCTGTAACTTTCGGGCCATTAATGTCGTCCAATATCAAAGCTGGGTAATGTTACCTGCCGTTGTATCCAAACAGCTTGATCATAGCCAATATGACTAAACAATTTCTCACGGTTCAAGGATCCATCCCACTGCTTTCAATTGTTCTCCTTCCCTTGTGCCTGGTCATTTTATCGTGCACCCAGGTCAGCAAGGCCAAATCCAATGAAAACAAGGGACCTTCAATTCGGACCGCCAAGGTCGAAAAAAAGGATCTTGTCCGGACCGTCAGACTGGCAGGGACAACTGAAGCCATTCAATCCTATAACGTTTTGGCGCCGCGCCTGCCTGGTCGCAGCGGTTGGGGAGATCTGACCATTACCAGGCTGGTCGCCGCCGGAACACGCGTCAAACCCGGAGATCTGTTGCTGGAATTTGACCGTCAGGGGCAAATCAGGAATTTCCTGGATACACAGAGGGAATACCTGACACAGGTGGAGCAGATCAAGAAAAAAAGTGCGGAAATAGTAGCCGCAAAAGCCAAGGATGACACGGAGCTCAAGGCGGCAGAAAACGATGTGGAAGCGGCCAAATGGGAGATGCAGCGCAACGAAGTCATAGCTCGCATTGATGCTGAAAAGAACCTGCAGAATTACGAAGAAGCCAAGGCTAAGTTGCAGGCGCTGCGCACCACGTATGACTTGAAGCGTCTGGCGGCCCAGGCGGAATTGCGGGTTCTAGAGATTCAATCGCTCCATAACAAGATGTCGATGACCCATTCGCAGAATAATATGGAAAAAATGGTGATCCGGGCCAACATGGAAGGCATCGTGGTTCTCAGCCAGATCTGGAAAGGGCAGAACATGGGAGAGGTCCAGGAGGGGGATTCGATTCATCCGGGCTCATCGATCCTGCAACTCGTGAATCCCTCGATGATGCAGGTGCGCGCTCGCATCAACCAGGCTGATTTCCTATTTATGAAAATGGATCAGGAAGCCACGATCAGCCTGGATGCTTATCCCGGTCTGGTATTTAAGGGACGCTTGCGTCAGGTCGCACCTATCGGTGTCCCCAACAACCTGTCAAACCGGATTCGGACTTTTGTGGCCCTCTTTGATTTGGAAGGCAGCGATCCGCGAATGATGCCGGATTTGTCGGCTGCCATCGATGTGGAGATAGAACGCATCTTCTCAGCCCTGGTGATTCCGCGGGAAGCCGTCTTCATGGAGAACGGTGAGACGAAAGTTCGGGTTCTCGAAGGAGACCAAGCGCGGATCCGCGCCGTTAAGGTGGAACAAAAGAGCGATATGGAAGTGATCATCCAATCGGGTGTGGAGGTAGGTGAAGTGATTCTCCTGGACAATCAATCCGTCAGAGGAACCAGGTCTTAACATGGTAATTCATTCCCAAAGGAATTGGAGAAGGTGGGGCTATCGTGTCAGCCTCGGGTTGCTGATTCTCCTGGGCGTCGGAGGGGCGATGGCTTATCAATTCAACCGACGCGGGCCCGACCTGCCCAATGAGGAAGTCAAATTTGGAGAATTTCTGGATTATGTGCAGGTCAGAGGAGAACTCAAGGCGCAGAAATCGATTGTCATGACGGCTCCGGCCAGAGCCGGCGATTTGCAGATCATCAAACTGCTCAAGAGCGGCACGCTGGTCAAAAAAGGGGACATCGTGGTTCAGTTCGACCCGGCGAACCTGGCCGGACAGCTCAACGAGCGGCGATCGGCCTTGCGTCAGGCGGATGCGGAAATCGAACGCACGCTGGCTCAGGGACGCCTGCAGGAGGAGCAGAATGTCACGCTCGTGATGCAACGGACATATGATGTGGAACGGGCCCGCCTGGAGGCCAGCAAACAGGAGATTCTCTCCAAGATTGATGGCGAAAAAAACAAATTGCTCTTGAGCAATGCGCGGCAGCGGACGGTGGAGACTGACCAAAAAGTGATCTCCGACCGTGATGGTTCTGCAGCCGACACCGCCGCCAAGCAGGTCAGCCGCAAGGCAGAGGAATACGAAGTCAAGGAAACAGAACGACGCATTGAGGAAATGACTCTGCGAGCCCCGATTGACGGCATGGTGACCCTGTTGCCCAACTTCCGCAACCGCAGTGGCGTTGGCTTCGGCAGCAACGCCCCCGAATTTAAGGAAGGGGACAAAACTTATCCCCACGCAGCCATTGCCGAACTGCCCGACTTGTCCAGCTTACGGGTATCAGCCCGCATTGATGAAACTGACCGGGGGCGTATCAAGGTTGGCAATCCCGTCAAAATCAATGTCGATGCTTTGCCCGACAAGGAACTAGAAGGGGGGGTGGCTGAAATCAGCACGCTGGCTCGCAATGATTTCAGCACCTGGCCCCCGCCCAAGAACTTTGACATTGTCGTGAGCTTGAACCAGCTCGACTCGCGCCTGCGCCCCGGAATGAGTGCGAACGTGCGGATCCTGGTGGAAAGAGTTCCAAACTCCATCATGATAAAACCGGAGGCCCTCTTCCAACGAAACAACCGGTATGTGGTTTTTGTGTTGGACAAACGCGGCTACACGCAATGCGTGGTGGAAGTGTTGAGGAGGACCAAAGGGCAACTGGTGGTCTCAGGTAAACTCAAGAAAGAAGATCGGGTGGCGCTGAAAGATCCCGAGGCGGCGGAGGGAAAAAGCAAATGAGGCTGCTCAAGAGGATTTTCATCCTTGTTCTTTTCATTGGTATTGGGGGAATGGGTTGGTATTTTGCCAAACCGCTCTTCCAGGATCTGGCCGGCCGTGAGCGGCCCATTCCCACCGTCCTGGTCAGGCGTGGCGACGTGGATGTCAAGATCCATACTGTTGGAGAATTACGGGCCGTGAAAAGTGCCATGTTGACTGCCCCCTCTGTGTGGGGTGGAGGCAGTCTGCAAATCCTGAAGCTGGGGAAAACAGGCTCCTTCTGCAAAGCTGGAGAGGTCGTTATTGAAATCGATCCCAGCGAACAGGAATATCACGCGGAGCAGGAAAAGTCGGAGCTGGACCAAGCTGAAGAGCAAATCACCAAGGCGAAGGCCGATGCGGCCGTGCAGGCTTCTCAGGACCAGCTGGATTTGCTGCATACCCGATTTGAAGTTCGCAGGGCCGAATTGGAGGTGAGTCGGAATGAACTGGTCAGCGCCATTGATGCCAAGAAAAACGATTTGAACCTGGAAGAGGCCCGGCGCCGGCTGGTACAGCTGGAAAAAGATGTCTACTCACGTGCTGCCTCCAGCCAGGCTAGCATCGCAGTGATGGAAGCGGCCAGGGATCGCGCCCGCCTCAGTTTGGCCGAGGCTAAAAGGAACATCGAGAACATGGTAGTAAAAGCTCCCCTCCCGGGTTTGGTGGCGGTTCGTGACAACATGGATGCCGGCGGGGGTTTCTTTGGCGCCACTTTGCCGGAATATCGTGAGGGCGATATGGTGTTCCCCGGCCGTGCTATTGCCCAGGTGCTCGACTTAGAACAAATGGAGCTCCAGGCTCGCATCGACGAGATTGATCGTGCCAATCTCAATGCCGGGCAACCCATCACTCTCCAGGTCGAATCCCTCCCCGGCCAGTCCTTTGAAGGAAAAGTGAAGGTCATCGCGGGAATGGCCTCACGGGGTGAATTCTTCATGGGGAATGTGGTCCGCCAATTTGAAACCACCTTCGAGATCAAGAAACCGGATTCGCGTCTTCGTCCCGGAGTTACTGCCCGGGTGGTTATCATCGGTGACAGCCTGAAGAGTGTTCTCTTTTTGCCCAGACAAGCACTCTTTGACCAGGAAGGAGTACAGATCGCTTATATCAAGAACAGTGGACGTTTTGAGCCCCGGGAAGTTCAGGTCAAGCAGCGCACGGAGAGCCAGGTCGTCATCGACGGTTTGGCAGAGGGAACCGAGGTCGCCATGGTGCGCCCTGAAGGGAAAAAGGAGAAATCTTCGCAGCCTGCTCCAGCTCCCACTCCGGCACTCGGAGGCGCCGCACAATGAGAACCAGGATGGGCCAAAAAAGCCTCTGGATGCAATTCAGTTTGTATTTCGGCATCGGAATGCAAAATCTCCTGGCCCACAAACTCCGCTCTTTTCTGACCATGCTGGGAATGATTTTCGGCGTGGCGGCTGTGGTTTCGATGCTTTCCATCGGGGCCGGCGCCCAACAGCAAGTGATGGCTTTCATTGAACAGTTGGGGGTCAGAAACTTGATTGTGGAAGCCAGGGAAACCACCGATCCGCAGGTGTTTCAGACGGTGCGCAAGACTTCTCCTGGCTTGACTTTTCAGGATTTCCGGGTGATTAGAGCCAATGTGAAAGACATCACTACCGCCACTGCACGCAAGCGATTTGCCCCTTCGAAAACGTTCCCCAAGCCGCAGCAGGAAATGCCTGTCCTCTACGGCGTGAACCCTGACTATCAGCGCATCTCGAGTCTGCAGGTTGTGGCTGGGCGGTTTTACGATGAAGAGGAAAATGAACGGGGCGCCGCGGTTTGCGTGCTGGGCGAAGGAACCAAGACCAGCCTTTTTGGCCCGCAGGACGCCCTTGGAAAATTTGTCAAGGTCCATGACCAATGGTTGCGGGTGATCGGTGTAGTGGGACCTCAATTGACCCTACGGTCGGATGTGGGCGGTGTCCCTGCCCAGGATCGGAACAATCTCATCTATGTGCCGCTTTATTGTCCCATTCTGCGGATGGCCGATGTGAATAGCCGCTGGAAGGATGAAATCGACGGCATCTACCTGCAACTAGCTTTGGGGGCCGACAGTTTTGATGCGGCCCGCGTGGTGCGTGGCATCCTGGATGCATCCCACCGGGGGACTGACGATTATAATGTCATCGTGCCTGCGGAATTGTTGGCCGAACAAAGAAGGACCCAGCGCATTTTCGACATGGTAATGGTGGCGATTGCCTCCATCTCCTTGTTGGTAGGCGGCATTGGGATCATGAACATCATGTTGGCCAGCATCCTGGAACGGACCCGTGAAATCGGGGTCCGTCGGGCGGTTGGAGCGCGTCAGCGCGACATCATCCGGCAGTTCATGATTGAAGCCATTTTGATCTCTTTTGTCGGCGGCATCCTGGGAGTCCTATTTGGATTCGGCATTTCCCGTTTGATCGCCTTACTGGCCGGCTGGTCCACCATTGTGACAGCTCATTCCATCTGGCTGGCCTTCCTGGTCTCGGTTTCCGTGGGATTCATCTTCGGCAGTTACCCGGCCATGAAAGCGGCGCGGTTGGATCCGGTGGAAGCCATCCGGTACGAGTAGAAAACGTCTTGGGCGTCAGGTCTAGCGGGACAAGTGGTATGAATGACGGATTTGGAATGGAGCGGTAGTCACTCGGAGATGGAGGATTTGATGCGGAGAAGCAGTCGTTTGTTGCGGAGAAGCAATCCATTTTGGTGGAGTTTGTTCCTTTCGGTTCTGGCAGCCAGACTCTGTTTTGCCCAGACATTTCCAACCCCGGGATATTTTAGGGGTCTCATCAACCAACCGGTCACGCCCACCCAGGTACCCTCCCCCAAGGCATTGCGAGATTACGTGGTAGCAGGAGAATTGCGGATGACCCTGGCCGATGCGGTTCGTCTCATGCTTTTGAACAATACCGACGTTCGCATGAATCAGCTTGAGCTGGAGACATCACAATGGGCCATACAGAGAGCCTACCAGCCCTTTGATCCCGTCGGCCGGGCCGGATTTGACGCCACGCGCGCCAATACTCCTACCAGCTTGGAGACGGAAGGTGCCCTAACCCGCAGCGATCTGAACCAACAGGCACAATTCGGTTATTCACAGACTTTTCAGACAGGAACCCGGTTTGATACTTCATTCAATGCTTTCAAATCTTCAACCAATAATATCTTCGCCTTTTATAATCCGTCTATCTCTTCCGATCTGAACTTCTCCCTGACGCAGCCGTTGCTTCGGAATCGGGGTCTTTTTCCAAACCAGGCGCCCATCGTGATTGCCCGACGGAATCTCAGTCAAACCCGTGCCAACTTCGAAGCCCAGATCAATGAATCCATGTCGCGTGTGGTAAACCAATACTGGGCCGTGGTTGGGGCGCGTGAGAATCTCAAGGTTCAAAAGACTGCATTGGAAATGGCAGAAATGACCTACAAGCGAAACCAACGCGAATTGGAATTGGGGGCTTTGCCTCCTCTGAACATCTTCCGTTCCGAATCCCAAGTGGCCAGCCGGCGCGTGGACGTGATCCGTGCCGAATACGCACTCAAGCAGGCCGAGGATGCGTTACGCCAAACCCTTGGAGCGGATCTGGATGCGGACGTGCGCAACCTGAAACTGAACCTAACTGAAAAAGTGGAGACTAGCGGAGAACTGATGAACGTGAATCTGGATGAAGCGCTCCAGCAGGCCTTGGCAAAGAGGCCTGAACGGACAGCCTTGCAGCAGCAGCTGGCTGTTTCCGATATTAACGTCCGCTTGGCCCACAACGGCCTGCAGCCAGATCTGAATTTCAGCACCTTTTATGCCGGCAGTGGCCAGAGCGGAAACAGATATGACACCGGCCAATCTCCTCCAACGCTTATTGATCAAGGTGGATTAGGCGATGCGCTCGGCCAGATCGGACGATTGCAGTATCCCACCTATGGCTTTTCCTTTCATCTGAATCTGCCGATCAAGAACCGCTCCGCACAAGCCGACCTGGGGGCTGCATTGGTGAATAAACGGCGCGGTCTTTACAGCATGCGACAGTTGGAGCAAAACATTGACTTGGAAGTCCGCAACGCGGCCAACCAGTTGGAACAAACCAAGCTCTCCATGACGGCTGCAAAAGTGGCCCGTGATCTGGCCCAAAAAACTCTGGAAGCCGAGCAGAGAAAGTATGAGCTGGGTGCTTCCCAGATCTTCTTCGTACTGGATGCCCAAACCCAGCTGTCCCAGGCAGAAGTCAGCCTCTTGCAGGCACAGATCAGCTATCAACGTTCGGTTACCGACCTGGATCGGTCTACTGGTCGGCTTCTCGAGCGCCACAGGATCCAAATCGACGAGGCCACAAACTAAGGACGCGCTCCCTGATGTCCAAGGGAAGATAGACAGAATCCGGCCACACGGAGTTCTCTCACCCTATCCAGAACCAGGGGGCTTCTATCCCGGATCAAGATACCTATCGAAGAGAGGAGCAGAGACGATTCGAAATCCTGCTGGCACATTGGGACGTTCCCATTACGGACGTGGCGCTGGAGCAGTGATCGAGGAGTATCTCTCGGCGTAGCGGGGTACTCCTGGGGGACCGAACTTCGTGGAGACGTCAGCTGTCTCTGGTCTCTCCGAGTTCAACCCTCCAGTCATATTCATAGGCAGCGGCCACCAGAAAACGGCACATATTGCTCTCTCAAAATAGTGTCATTCATTTTGATTTCCAGAGGGAAACATGCAAATGCGTGTAAGCGGTCTCTTTCTCGTGCTTTGTTTCTTCTCAAGTCAGCCTTTAGACTCTATGCCGGCTCAATCACGTTCTTCCTCGCAAAGTCTTCTCGATCAGATCCAGACTGACCAGTTAGGGATCGCCATTTGGTGGGTCGGGAATGACGGCTGGCTGATCAAGTCGGATAAGGTGCTGATCGGAACCGACTTGGACCTGGAGATTGCCGAAAAGATTGCGGAGCCTCCGATTTCTGCTCGGGAGCTTGCTGGAAGATTGGATGTTGCCTTTGTGACCCATCACCACGGTGATCATTTCAACGAACCGACGCTGAAGGTTCTAGCTCAGAGAAAGCAATGCGTGTTTGTGTTGCCTCAAACCTGCCTTCGGCAAGCTTTAGAACTGGGGATCCCCAGGGAAAGAATCATTGTCCCGCAGCCCGGCCGCCCGTTCGAAATCAAAGGAGTCAAAGTAGACCCCACCCACGCCATCCATGGCAACCAGGAGTTCACAGTCCTGACCCGAGAAGAGGATTTCATTGACTCAATTACCCACAGTTGCGGTTACGTCTTGACGATTCAAGGAAAAAGGTTCTTTCAACCCGGGGACTCGGTCTTGACTGAGGAGCACCTGAATTTGAAGGACATCGATGTGTTGTTCGTCTCTCCCACAGTTCACAATATGTACATTGACCGGTCAATGATCCTCATCAACCGGCTGGAACCGGCCTACATTTTCCCTCAGCACTTTTCCACGTACCGCGAGGCGGATGACAATCTGTTCTGGACTCGAGGTTACCCCGATGAACTGAAGGCGCGACTTTCCGCTGAACTGCAAAAGCGCTATCACAAGCTGAAACAGGGGGAGATGTTCTTGATCAGGTAAAGGTTGTTCATGCGCCAGTATGGCGCGCGGCTCATGAGATTATTCCCCCTTAGGAAAGGGGGCGGCGGTTTCAACCGCCGGGGGTTGTCTCGGGCATGGGATAACTCCCTGGCAGCCAAAGCTGCCCTCCCCCTTTCCGAAGGGGAATTTCAAGCTAGTCTCTACTCATCCTCTTTCTCGTCGTCGTCCTCGAAAGGTTCCTGGTCGAGCACGAGGACGAGCACGACGACGATTTTCACAAAAGCTCCTCTGGAAGCGTTGACACCGCGGGGAGCAGAGCCAATAGGCAACCGAAAGGTGTGTTATTCTTTGTTCGACTCCGCCAGTGCACTCTTTGAATCCTTTGAGGTACTGACATGAATGCGAAAATGATTGAGCAAGCAACAAGGATGTCACTTTTTCTCAAGACGGGGCCCGTTCTAATCTTTTTGATGGGCCTTTGGTTCGGATGGCCCGGTCTGGCGCTTTCACAAGGCAAGATCCTCCTGTTTGACGATTTTAATGGGCCTGGACTGGACTCAAATAAATGGGTTCCGGGGCTGCATTTATGGGGGCCTGCCAATCAGGGAGTCGTTCCGGAAAACGTGCGTTTAGCGCAAATCCCTGACGGTGACAAAATGGTTGATGTCCTCGACACTCAGGCCAATGGCGACCTTTATGTTGGACCCGTCAAGGGTCTGCGCCGCTCGGGTAAGGAACTGTTACGAACTGCCGACGGCAAGCGTACCGGCGGCCTGGTCATCACCCGTCAAGCATTTGGTGCCGGTCGTTATGAAGTACGCATGAAAAACCTGCCGCTCTCCGGAGGTTGTTCGTGCATTTGGAACTACTGGGACCCGCACGATTCAGGAGGGCCGAAGGGAAATTACACCGAGATTGATATTGAGATGCCTGCCAATGGCTATGCAGGTCGAACGGACTGGGCGAACTGGGCCGGTTTTAATACTTATTACCCCAGCCCGGACGACATCACGCCGGTCAACACTGACATCGGGCCTCAAAACGATGGGAAGTTTCACGTTTATCGCTGGGACTGGTATGACGGAACCAACGGGCCCAAGCGAGTTGAGTTCTCTGTCGACGGCCAGTTGAAAGCTACCATTCAAACCCACATCCCGCATACTCCCGCGCCGTTGTGGGTCGGTAACTGGCCGGCCAAATGGTCAGGGAATTTCCAATATGACTCCCAGCACCTCTACATTGACTGGGTCCGGATTTCAGAACTCGGGGGATCTCCTCGGTGAACCTCCTCCTTGATGAGCCTCCCAACGGTCGCAGCGCAAGTTGGCGACTTGCGCTGCGCCGGAGAAAGGAGATTCTGTTCCCTTGTGGAGGATCATACTCAGGAGTTTCATTCGCGGTCTTTAGGATCGTTAAAGAGAACAGTCAGCTTGATGCTTCCGTGTCCGGATTGTGGAAAGTTGGCAGTATTCCAGTCTCCCGGGTCCAGGTTTGAGGCCGTGTCGTCCGGCGGAAAGAGGACCAGAGAGTTCAGGAAACCGATAATTGCCTGCCGGTCATCGTCCTCCAGGCTGGCAAAGGCATCTCGGGCTGATTGGGCCTCTCCACCATGCCGCAGAACCACTTCGTTCAGATTGAGACTTCGCCCGTCATGACCATAGGGAGCGGTGCTCCCAACTCCCCACAAAGGGGTGGTCATGAATTCGGTTTGAAAGGTCCCATCGTAGTTCCGTTCGTGGAAATTGGGTCCAAGGTCGTGCCGCTTAAAGTCGGTGAAAATGTTCTTCACGACATAGGGGCCTTGTGTCGGCGGCTTTAGTGCCGGATAGCCGGATCCATCGTCCAGGTTGAGATGTAACGGGGATGCCGTGGCGAACAGGTTATTGAATATTCCGTTGACCGGATCGTAAAGGGTCTCGACATCCGCCACACGCCGATCGCGATTCAGTACCAGGTCGGAGATATGACA
>JBGPHY010000050.1:0-15647 GCA_041484625.1 Terriglobia bacterium
AGACATGGGACGGATTGTCGAGATGGCCAGGAATGGCCATCCCCTGGCACTGGAGACTCTGAAGGAGACTGCCCTCTATTTGGGTCAGGGCCTGGCCCCCATCATATATGGATTGAACCCCGAGGCCATCGTGATCGGCGGGAAGATCGCTGACGCCTGGCCTCTAGTGGCTGGCACACTGATGGATTCCCTTAAGGGTCGAGTCTCGCCAATCTATTTGAAAACCATCAGGATCTTCGCCTCCACGCTCCACGTTCGACCTTGCCTGATGGGGGCCATTGCATTAGTGCTTGCTCAGGATTTTGCGGTTCCCGACATCTTCTAATAAGGTGGTTTTGTTTCCCACCTAGCCTTACCCTTGAACTTTGCCCGACTTCAGAAATCAGAGAGGTGTTTGCCCTTGGGGGACTGAGGACCAGCAGTTTCCACCGGCCCCAGGACCATGTCTCTCAAGGCAGCTCCGGATGGAACCATGGGGTACACATTTTCGACCTGGGCCACATGGACATCCATCACAACGACTCCCGGAATCGAGAAGCCCTCATTCAGGAACTCCGCAAGGGTTTTCGGATCGGAAGTCCGAAGACCCCTGGCACCAAAAGCTTCCGCTAACCTGACGAAATCTGTTGGATTCTCACACTCAACTTGCGATCGACGGTTGTCATGAAAGAGTTCCTGCCACTGCCGGACCATGCCGAGGAACCGGTTGTTCATGATCACCACTTTGACAGGAATTTCGTAGCGCACCGCAGTTGCCAATTCCTGGTAGGTCATCATGAACCCGCCATCGCCAATCATGGCAATCACTTGCCTACCGCGGTTTCCAAGCTGTGCGCCAATGGCCGCCGGCAACCCAAACCCCATGGTACCCAAGCCCCCGGAGGTGATCCACTGGCGGGGCCCATCCAATCCACAATATTGGGCGGCCCACATTTGGTGTTGTCCCACATCGGTAGTGATTATGGCATCCCGGTGGCAGTTCCGATAAAGTTCCCGCATTAAGTACTGGGGCTGGATGACTTCTTCCGAGTGCAGACAGGTTAAGGATGTTGTCTCCTTCCAACTGGCAATTTGGTCTAACCAGCCCCGTCGACGCGTTTGCACCTGCTCCTTTTCCGGACCGCTGGCAGCAACAAGTTCCAAGATCCGGCAAAGAATCTTTTTTGCGTCACCACAGATAGGGATGTGAGCTGGAATGATCTTGTTAAGAGAGCCGGGATCGATATCGATATGGATGATCTTGGCTTCCCGTCCAAATTCCTCCACCTTCCCAGTGACTCGGTCGTCAAATCGGACACCCACCGCCAGAATCAGGTCAGCCGTGGAGATCGCCATATTTGCCCAATAAGTTCCATGCATCCCCAACATCCCGAGGCACAGCGGGTGGCTGGAAGGAAACGCACCCAGTCCCATGAGTGTTGGTGTCACGGGAATGGACAGTTGTTCCGCCAATTCTCTGAGTTCCGCACTGGCGCCGGCCGAAACAACACCTCCCCCGATGTAGAATATCGGCCGGTTGGCCTCGAGCAGGCTGTCAACGACCTGCATCAGGGTATCATTGTCGATCTCCACAGCCCGAGGGACCGTAGCCTCTTGGAGAGGCCCGGGACAGCTGTAAGGTGCTGTCTCGGCGGCAACATCTTTGGGGATATCCACGACTACCGGACCTGGTCGTCCACTCCGGGCAACCCGGAAAGCCTCTCGAACGGTCGTGGCCAACTGGCTGGCATCACGCACCAAAAAGTTCTGTTTGCAGCAAGGCCGGGTGATTCCGATTGTGTCCACTTCCTGGAAAGCCTGTGATCCCATCAGAGATCTTGGCACTTGACCAGAGATGACGACTAAGGGGACGGAATCCATGTGGGCTGTGGCAATCCCGGTTACGGCGTTGGTGGCGCCGGGTCCTGAGGTGACGATGGCGACTCCCACTTTGCCGGTAGACCTGGCATAACCATCAGCCATGTGAACAGCCCCCTGCTCATGCTGTGACCGATAATGCACGATCCGATCTTGAACATGGTAAAGTTCGTCATAGATATGCAATACGGCCCCGCCAGGATAGCCGAAGACGGTGTCCACCCGCTCTTCCAGCAAAACCTCTATGAGAATCCGTGCACCTTTGAGATTGAAGCAAGTCCGGGTGTCTGGACACTTGGATTTGCGTACGGTTTGCACCGGCTGAGTCGATTTCATTTAGCTATCTCCTTTTAGACTTGATGCCCATAAACAAAAAGGCCATCAGCTTTTCCTGCTGATGGCCTTTTCCCTCTCTGAATTTAGGATCAGGCCATCAACCGCCGCTAATGATAATCACGATTACGCCGGCAACCGGGAAAACGGACAGTAATTGTGACTCAGCGGAAGTGATGGCCACGGCGTCTTGACAGGCATCGGCCTTTGCACAGCCAATTGGCTGACGATTTGGTCGAACCATGGATCCAGTCTTCAAGCTCAAGACGCCCCCCGAAGCTATGACTGCAGTCAACCTGAGATGACTCTCTCTTTGTAACATAGATCGGTTCCCACCACAAGGAGTTTAGAAGAAAATTGCCCTTGGAAAGAAATTGCTGAAGTCGTTCAAGGCCGAATTCCAGCTCCGTCGGCCATCTGATAGGCATGGATCTCCCCATCCTCAGAGACCGTCCCGAGAGGCCTTCATGAAAGTGCGCCATGACCTTTTTAGGTCAACACGGTCGATGAAAATGGCTTATTGGTTCGGAGTTCAACCTTTAGGTTGCCATTACCTCAGGCATGCTAAAGCATGAACTCTGAACTCATTTTCATAAGAGCATCGTGAAGGCTGGGCTGATCATACCAAGTGTTCCAGAGGGGACTCCTCCGGAGGGCAGGGGCTGGCGACGACCATCGCAAGGTGCCCCCCCTGCCAGCACAAAGAGTTACTTGCAAGCTGAAAGTTTCCTTTGGTATACTTCCGCACCGTGTTGCCAGTCAATTGAGAAACACTTGAAAACTGCCCTAAGGAGTTCTCTGTGAAAACCAAGATCGACATCGAAGGCAAGGTTTGTGCCTACGTGGACGAGCAGCGGAACCGCCTGGTGGAAATCATTCAGGACTTAGTTCGTATCCCCTCTGAGAATCAAGCTCCCCTTGGAGAAGAAGAAGCCTGCCAGCAGTACGTGGCAGAGTTTCTGCGTCTGGAAGGGTGGAGGACTGAAACGTATCCTTTGACCGAGGTCGCCGGCCTAAAGGAACATCCGTTGTATTGGCCGGGCCGGGACTACTCCAAGCGTCCCAATGTCGGGGCTCGAAAGAAGGGGCGGAGCGGCGGACGCTCCCTGCTCCTAAGCGGCCATATTGACACCGTTCCCCGCGGCACTCAACCCTGGACACGTAACCCGTTCGGGGGCGAGGTGGAAGGTAACCGGCTTTACGGGCGGGGCTCAAATGACATGAAGGGTGGGGTGGGAACCAACCTGTTCGTTGTGGAGGCTCTGAATCGCCTGGACCTTGTGCTGAAAGGCGACCTCGTAGTTGAGACGGTGGTCGACGAGGAGTTTGGAGGGGTCAACGGGACGCTGGCCGGGCGATTGAAAGGATATAACGCCGACGCTGCCATCATTTCAGAACCCTCCTTCTTGAGGATCTGTCCGGCCTAAAGAGGCGGCCGTACCGTCCACATTACGCTTAATGCAGCCGGGGGGGTTCTAACGGAAGGGAAGTTTCCCAGTGGCGTCATCGATCAGTTGAGCCACTTTCTGGCCAAGATTCCCGTTTTTGCCCAGCAACGACGCCAGCGGGTCAGGGTCCACGAACTCTACGCCCACCATGTCGATCCCGTGCCGGTTTCCATCACGAAAGTCTTTACCGCCCCGTGGGGAACTTCTGAACCTATCACTATTCCTGAAGAGTGCAAGATTGAATTGTATTGGCAATTAATGCCCGGGGAGAAACAGGAAGAGGTGGAAAGGGAGTTGTTTGAATGGCTGGACGGGATCATAGCGGAGGCCCCGGAATTGTTTCCCACTCGTCCGAGGGTGGAGTTCCCAATTCGCTGGTTGCCAGGCTCCTTCATTCTCCAATCGGATCCCCTAGTCAAGGAACTAACTGCCAGCGCCAGGCGTGCCTTGGGAAAAGAACCCCCTGTGGTGGGGCTGGAGGGTCCTTGCGACATGTATGTCTTTCACCAGGAGTTCGGCATCCCGGCCGTGCTTTGGGGAGCGAGCGGGGGTAATACCCACGCCGCAGATGAGTTCCTGGACATTGACAGCGTCGTGGCAGCCGCCAAAACACTTCTCCTCTTTGTCTGTCACTGGTGTGGCATTGTAGACGATGCCAATGACGCTTAAGCCCTTTCATCTTCGCTTTCGAGAACATCTTCAGGAGAGTCAACGATGACGAGAAACCGTTTACTGGTGGCCTTGCTACTGCTCTCCACTGGAGCCTGGGCCAAACCATTGCCAACCGACCTTTTTCTCAGAGGTTACTCGGCCCTTCCCACGCCTCAAAAAGTCCTTCTGCGCGCTGAAGAGATAACCTTCGACAGCAGCTGGACCCTGGACACGACTGGAACTCCCGCTGGACACATTGCCGTTCGATCATTCCTAAAAGACCTGAAAGATTTCAATGCCATTGAACTGAAGTCTGCAACTGCCCAGTCGCGCCGGAAAGTTCACTTCGTGGTGATTGCCAGGTCAGTCAAAACGGGTGCTGGAGCGGAGGTGGATCGGCAGGCCTATCAGCTGAAGGTCTCGCCGGACCGAATCGAGGTCGTGGGAAATTCCGACCCGGGCTTGTTTTATGGTGTCCAGACCCTGCTGCAGCTTCTCAAACCGGCGGCCTCCGGCGGCTTTGTGCTCCCGGCCTGCACCATCGAAGACTGGCCTGTCCACAACCTGAGATTTCTGCACTGGGACACCAAACACCATCAGGACCGGATGGAGACACTGAAGCGATATCTCGACTGGTCAGCCCGCTTCAAAGTCAACATGATCGGTTTCGAGTTGGAAGACAAGTTCGCCTACCCTTCCCACCCGGTCATTGGCGCGCCCGGGGCCTTCACACCAGCCCAGTTGCAGGAGATCGTCGACTACGGTTTGGAGCGGTTCATCCAGGTTGTCCCGCAGGTACAGGCACCTGCGCATATGGCCTATGTGCTGAAGCACCCCGAGTTTGCGGATCTGCGGTCAGACGGCAGTAATTACCAGGCCTGCATGTGCGATCCTCGTACTTATGACCTGATCTTTTCCATGTATGACGATTTGATCAAGGCCACAAAGGGTGTCCAGTATTTCTTCGTCTCCACTGACGAAGTTTACTACGCCGGCATCTGCGGCAAGTGCGACAAACCTTACAACCCGGAGAACCGGAGTCTGAAATGGGTGGAATTTGTGCAGAGGGCGCGGGATTTCCTGGCCCAGAGGAACCGCAGGATGCTGGCCTGGGTGGAGTACCCCTTCCTCTTGGAACACACCAAGCTGTTGCCCAAAGATGTGATTGATGGTGTACTGGGAACAGACCCCCGCGAGATCCAAGCAGAACTGGCGCACGGAACCGATCATCTGGCCTACACCTCGATGCAGGGCGAGGAGTTGCTTTTTCCGAGTTACTTTAGCGGTTCGGGCAGAAACGGACTTTCACAAGGCAGATTGGAGTCCGCTTATGAAGAGATTTCGGTGAGAGCCCGGCCCGCCAAACCCATAGGCGTTTATGGCGCTGCCTGGGGGGATTCCGGCTTGCACAGCGAGACATTCTGGCTGGGCTGGGCCACTGTAGCCCAGTACGGATGGGCTCCTGGACTCTCTCCGGTTCCGCAGACTGCCACCGACTTCATGAGGATTTACTATGGCCCCCAGGCCACCGGGATGATGGAGATCTACCGGGGTATCCAACTGCAGGCTCGCTTTTTTGATCGCTCTTGGGACTGGGAGATATCGCGGGCGCGGGGTCCGGGCTATGGCAATTCAGAAGGAAAGGGGATTGGTACCACCCGTTACGATTGGACCCTGCCCTCTCCCGCCCTGCCTCGACTGCCGGGCCTTGACTTCGTTCCGGTCTATGGCGAAAGATACCAGGCGCGATCGAAGGACGCGGAGTTGATGGCGCTCGAGAACGACGCTCTGGTGCATTCACTTCACCAGAGCCTGCTCAATTGCACGAGAAACCGGTACAATCTGGAAGTCTTTCTCTCGCTAGCCGGCTTGACCGGACATCAGGCGCGCCTCATGCTGGGGATGAAACGCATTGAAGACAGCCTGGCATCGGCTCGCCAATCTGCCCTCCACGGTAACTCTAAAGCGGCTGTCGGCTATTTGGTCGCCGCCCTTGAACAAGCCCAGGGGATTATCGAGGAGCGAAAAGCCGATTTCTCATATCTGCAGACCGTCTGGGAAAAGAGCCGCTATCCAAAAGGGCAGGAGGTTGACGGAAAAAAGTTCTTCCACGTTCTGGACGACGTGAAGGACCACTTCGCCGACCGCCGGGTGGACCTCACCTACATGATCGCTCCGGAAGAGAGCATTGAGCTCGATAAGTGGGTGGAAGACCTCAAAGGCGTCATTCGGGCATACCTGAAACTCAACCGTCTTCCGGAGCGGCCGCTGGAGGAACTCCGCCTCGAAGAGGAATGAGGTATGAATGGCACTCTTGAGGTGCGTGGGTGAAATGAAGCGGAGCCTGCTGCACAATGGGGTGGAATCAACCGCGTAATTCACTCTCAGCATCCGGAATTCCCAGATCCCTGTCGCTTACGAAATGTCCGAATCCCCTGCGCCAAAACCGGCTTCCAGTGGCTTGAAACGTGTCCTTTCACTGTGGGACCTGGTACTGTTCGGTCTGGCTTTTGTAGGGCCAACGGCGCCTTATTCGATGTTCGGAATCGCCACGGAAAAGTCTCACGGGCATCTTCCGCTGGTGTACCTGATCGCCATGGTTGCCATGAGCCTAACAGCCATCAGCTACGGCCGCATGGCTACGGCTTTTCCCGAAGCGGGCTCCACGTATGCCTATAGTTCTAAGGCCCTCCACCCCAACTTGGGTTATTTTGCCGGTTGGGGGATGATCCTCGACTACATCCTGATTCCCCTTTTGAGTGTGATCTTCGTCGGGTTGACCGCCACCAAACTCCTGCCTCAGATCCCTTACTTCCTTTGGGCGTTTCTAACGGCCGGGGGAATAACATTGGTCAACTTGCGCGGTATCAAAGTGACGGCGCGAGCCAACACCGTGCTCAACGCGATCATGGTCGGCTCGCTCGCCTGGTTCGTCCTGATGGCCGTTCGGGCCTTACTGCATGGCCTGGGTGAAGGGGTTCTCTTCTCCCCCAAGCCGTTCTACAATCCGGCCAGCTTTTCATTCGGCGCCATCATGAGCGCCACTTCGCTGGCCGCGCTGTCGTTCCTGGGCTTTGACGGGATCAGCACCTTGTCGGAAGATGCTAAGAATCCAAAGCAAGACATCCGGCGCGCCACTCTCCTGGTGTGCTTTGTGGCCGGCGTACTGTTTGTGCTTCAAAGCTACCTGGGACAAATGGTCTGGCCTGACTACCGGACCTTTAGCCCCGTGGAAACCGCTTTCATGGATATTGGCCGGTTGATCGGCGGAGAAGCCCTGCTCTATTGCATCTCCTTCGTGCTGCTGGTTGGCGGCTTGGCCAGTGCCATCACCGGACAGGCCAGCGCTTCCCGGCTCTTATTTGGAATGGGGCGGGACCGCCTACTGCCTTATCGGGTATTCGGTTATGTTCACCCAAAGCTCGGGACACCCGTTTACAGCGTCCTGCTGATGGGAGGAATCCACCTGCTGGGGGCGTTGATACTGAAATACACGGAGGCAGCCGAACTAGTCAATTTCGGGGCTTTGGTGGGATTCATGGCAGTCAACCTTTCCGTGGCTCGGCACTTTTACTTGCGACGTCATTGCGCGGGAAGCCGCCGGCTGATTCCGGACCTGATTCTCCCCGCACTCGGTTTTCTCGTCTGTCTTTACATCTGGCTCAACCTGTCCCGGTTTTCTTTGAAACTCGGGGCGGTTTGGATGGGCCTGGGATTCCTCTATTTGTTTTTCCTTACCCGCGGATTCTCAAAGAATCTAACAGATCTAAAACTATAAGAATTGGATCGTTGGAAGCTGGCGTTTTGTGATAAAAATGACAGCATTCCCAAGTCCAAGGAAAAAAAGTCATTGCACCTCATTGTGACAATTGGGAGGAACACTATGAAGCAACACTGGATGGGAGGCAAATGGTGCCGTCAGGGAGAAGAATCGATTCCTGTGATCAATCCCGCAACAGAGGAAGTGATCGACCAAGTGGCGCGGGGTGGCGCCCAAGAAGTAGATCAGGCTGTTGGCGCCGCGCGCACGGCCTTCAAGTCGTGGAGGTGGGTACCTGGAATTGAAAAGGCGACACTGCTTCACACCGTCGCACGCAATCTGCGGGAGCGAAGCAAAAAACTAGCCCCACTGATGACTCTGGAGGGGGGCAAACCATTTTGTGAGAACCGCGATGAAGTGGAGCGGATTACAGCCGGTACTTTCTGGATCAATGATCCATTGACAGACAATGAGGCCGGGCCTTTCGGGGGGATGCGCCAGACGGGCCATTCCCGCGAGCTAGGGGAGGAAGGCTTGGACGAGTTCAGAGAAACCAAACATGTCCACCTGGATTACAAACAGGAAATCAAGCCCTACTGGTACCCCTATTCAAAATACAACCAGCTCATTTCTGAATAAAGGATGGAAAAACCATGAAAGCCTACCAGAATTACATCAATAACCAATGGCTTCCCGGGGCAGCAACCCGGGAAATCATCAACCCGGCTAAAGCTGAAGTGATTGCGCAAGTTCCCGAAAGTTCACAACCAGAGATGGAAGAAGCGATCGACGCAGCCAGGAAGGCTTTCGATCTCGGGCCTTGGCGCCAGTCAACCGCCCAACAGCGCGGGCGAATTCTCTTCGCGATGGCAGAATTGGTTCGCACGCACGCCGCCCGACTGGCTGAATTGGAGACACTCAATTGTGGCAAACCGATCGTCGAAAGTGAATTCGACATGGCCGACACGGCCACCTGCCTGGAGTACTACGGTGGGCTGGCCACCAAGATCCATGGGGAGACCTTGCCGGTCCCCGATAACGCCCTCAACTTCACTTTAAAAGAACCGGTGGGAGTGGCGGCCTTGATCGTGCCCTGGAATTACCCGCTCATGCTCGCCGCCTGGAAACTGGGGCCAGCGTTGGCTGCGGGGTGCACGGTCATAGTGAAACCGGCAGAGCAGACTCCCCTCACCCTGCTTGAATTCGCCCGCCTGGTCCATGAAAATGTCCCGGATTTGCCGCCCGGCGTTCTAAACGTCGTGACCGGTGACGGGCCCACAGCGGGCCGTGCCCTGGTGCAGTCCATGAAAGTGGACAAAGTCTCCTTTACCGGGGGCACTGAAACCGGTCGAGAAGTACTTCGCGGAGTTGCCAGTTCCAACTTAAAAAAGGTCTCTCTGGAATTGGGGGGAAAGTCGCCCAATATCTTCTTCGCAGATGCAGACCTGGAAGCCGCCACCGATGGAGCGTTGTTCAGCGTCTTTATCAACCAGGGAGAAGTATGCTCGGCCGGATCCCGGCTGCTGATCCAGGAGGAGATCTACCCCCGATTTGTGGGAATTCTCCAGGAGAAAGCTAGGCGCATCAAGCTAGGTGACCCGCTGCAACGGGACACCAAGATGGGACCCTTAGTCAGCAAAGAACACCTGGAAAAAGTGGAGATGTATCTAGAGTTGGGCCGCAAAGAGGCACGGCTGTTATCGGGTGGGAGCCGTCCAACGGAGCCACACTTGAAGAATGGCTATTTTGTCGAACCGACTCTATTTGAGACTGACAACCTGAGCCGGATTGCTCGGGAAGAGATCTTCGGACCAATTGTTGCCTGCATCCCTTTCAAAGATGAAGCGGATGCATTGAGGATTGCCAATGACACTCCTTACGGTCTGGCGGCGGCGGTGTGGTCGCGGGACATCTATAAGTGTCTTCGGATAGTCAAGCAGCTGCGCGCCGGGATTGTCTGGGTGAACACCATGCAGCCTTGCTATGTGGAATCTCCCTGGGGCGGTTACAAACAAAGCGGCCACGGACGGGAATTGGGTTTGCACGGCGCCGAGGAGTTTCTGGAGACCAAGCAGGTCCACATCAATCTGGGCGAGAGTCCCATTGGATGGTACTGATGAAAAACTCAGGCGCCGGCTCCCCTGCTATTGTCTTAAAAACCGCTATCCCCGGGCCACGGAGCCAATCCTTGCTGGCACGTCGTCAAGCGGCTGTCCCCCAGGGGCTTTTTCACGTCTCGCCGGTTTTTGTTGAATCATCCAGCGGCGCCACCGTGACTGACGTAGACGGCAATGTGCTCCTGGATTTCGCTGGAGGCCTGGGTACCCTCAATGTGGGCCATGCCAACCCGAGAGTCGTAGGCGCAGTGAGAGCCCAGGCACAGAAGTATCTTCACACTTGCTTTCATATTGCCATGTACGAGCCTTATGTCGCACTGGCAGAGAGATTGAATGCCGTCACTCCCGGAAGTTTCCCCAAGAAAACGTTGCTGGTCAACAGTGGGGCCGAGGCCATTGAAAATGCTGTCAAGATCGCTCGCTATTACACGAAACGGCCTGCCGTGGTTTGCTTCGAGCATGCCTTCTCCGGCCGCACCCTCCTGACGATGAGCCTCACCAGCAAGGTCATGCCGTATAAGTACGGCTTTGGCCCAATGGCCCCCGAAGTGTATCGCCTGCCTTACCCGTATTTTTTTCGCAGCCCCTTCAAAGATGAAGAAGCCTTCATCGACAATGCCATTGAAACAATGAAGGAGTTCTTCCATTCCCATGTAGACCCTCGCCAGGTGGCCTGCGTGGTCATCGAATTGGTCTTGGGTGAAGGCGGATTCATTGTGGCGCCCCCTCGCTACGTGAGAGTGCTGGCTGAGTTTTGCAGGTCCGCGGGGATTTTGCTGGTGGCAGATGAAATCCAGACCGGTTTTGGGCGGACCGGTCGCCTCTTTGCGAGTGAGCTTTATGCCCTCGAGCCTGACATGGTAGCAACCGCAAAATCCCTGGCTGGAGGAATGCCTCTGTCGGCAGTTACGGGGCGTGCCGAGATCATGGACAGTGTGCACGTCGGCGGACTTGGCGGAACCTTCGGGGGAAATCCGCTGGCCTGTGTGGCAGCTCTGGCCACCCTGGACGAGATCGAACAGTTGAATCTGGTCGAGCGGGCGCAGAAACTGGGCCAGAAACTGAGACACCGCCTGACCAATTGGCGGAACCGCCATCCACTGGTCGGCGAGGTTCGCGGCCTGGGGGCCATGATGGCCGTCGAGATGGTCAAGGACCAAAGGTCCAAAGAACCTGCCAAGGAATTCACCCTGGAACTGGTAAAGCGATGCGGGGAACGGGGGGTCATCCTCATTTATGCCGGGACCCATAGTAACATCTTAAGATTCCTATTGCCCCTGGTCGTATCTGACGAAGAATTGGACGAGGGTTTGGATGTCATCGAAGAGACGATGTTCTCCTAGAAACTCCTGACTTCACGGAAATTATCTATGGGAAAAGTAATAAAGAGCTTCGTGGTGCTCGGCGGCTGTGGAGCCATCGGCCGTGTGGTGGTGAGGGACCTGTTCGAGTCTCATCCCCACAACCGAGTTCTCATTGCTGATTCTAATGAAAGGGGTATCCAGGCTGTTGTAAGCCAATTTCATAGCCGGCGGGTAACGGGGCAGCCGGTAGACTGCAGTCAGATAGGGGAGCTCACTGCACTCCTGCGCGGGCATTCGGTGGTTATCAACTGCACGAATCACCGCCTGAATCTCCATGTAATGTCGGCGGCACTTGCGGCTCGCATACATTACTTGGATCTAGGGGGCCTTTTTTACTGGACCCGGAGGCAGCACAAACTCGATAGGGTATTCAGGGAAAACGGCCTGACCGCTATCCTTGGAATGGGTTGTGCCCCAGGCATTACCAATGTCATGGCCGGTCAGGCCATTGAATTAATGGACCGAGTCGTCTCGGTGAGGATACGCGTCGGCAGCCGGGATTTCAGCTCTCAAGAGAAGGGCTTCTGCTTCCCGTACTCGGCTCAAACGATCATGGAGGAGTTAACCCTCCCTCCCTGGATTTGGATTGGAGGCAAATTCCGGCAAACCCGACCGTGCACCGGCTGGGAGCAAGTGCGATTTGGACGCCCTTTAGGCACACTCTGGACTGTCCGCACGAGGCATAGTGAAGTAGCGACTCTTCCTTTGACTTTTCGCAAGAAGGGATTAAGGTTCTGCGATTTCAAGGTAAGCTTCGGGCGACAATTTGTTCAGGAGGTTCTCAGGCGAACGAGATCCGGCTGGACGGTTCGGCAGTTTTCGGAATTACCAGCACCCCGCCATCAGCCCAACGACTACGAGATCACGCGAGTTGTAGCTACGGGTCATAAGCATGGTGAATCGAAGCATGTTGAAATGACTTTGGAGTGCCACTCACGAGCTAAACCAGAGTGGGAGGCCAGTGCTGGAGACCTCGATACCGCTTGTCCTGCATCCGTTGTGGCCCAGATGGTAGCAACTGGGCCAATTGGCACAAGGGGCGTTCTGGCGCCCGAGACTGTAGTGCCCGTGCCACTTTTCGTGCAGGAACTTCAACAGCGGGGCTTGACATGGGTGGTAGGGTACGAGGACTCCCTTAGACAAAGAAGAACATGGGATGAAAGTGGGAAAGCAGGAACGTGAGGCCGACCAGGAGAGAAGACACCAACAGTAAAATACCCATATTGAGATCCCCCAGGCGACAATTAAGAGGAGACTGCTTCGCCCGGGTCCACAGTGCGGGAATCCAGTCCTTCTTCCGAAGGATATTCATCTCGAAGGGGCACTATTGTCTAGGGGCTTTGCTTGCACTGCCCTTCTTCCCCGCCCGCGGGGCTGCCGACTGCAAGAAAATTCCTGCGGGGGCGCACCTTCGAGTCCGGCTCAAGACTGCAGTCTCCAGCTACAGCTCAACACCGGGCATGACGTGGCTGTGGCGTTTTCTCCCGCTCGGATGCGTTTTATCCATCGCATTAATTCCGAAATCGACGAGGAGCGTTCAAAAGTAGTTCGGGACCTGACGCTGGCCGGTTGCGTGGACTTTTTCCATTTGGCTGACCGTCCGGAACTCCCTCACCTGGACCAGAATGGCACCGGGGACACTATCCGGACGGATGGAGCACTGGCCCTCGTTGGCCTGCGGGAGTGCAGGTCGACCGGTCCTGCCGGCAATCTGGCCGACTCGATAAATGCCCGGCGTCCTCACAATCCCTTCTACCTCATTCTGCGCCGGGAAATTTTGATGTTTCGGAGCGATTTCTGGCGGGCCAACCTCGTGCATGGCGCCTACGACCTCTCGCGCCTTATGTGGAGCTCATTCCGTCATCGTCACGGGTCTTCGAATCCTGATACCTTGAGTAACCATTGATGAGCGACGGGCTCGGTAGCAGAGGAAGGTGGAGACAACTATCTCAGTTCGTACTTCTTGACGAAGTAGCGGAAGGACCGAAAAGACATCTTCAACAATTCGGCGGCACGGGTCTGAACTCCGTCTGATTTCCGGAGGGCCTCGAGGATATAGGCCTTCTCAATCTCGGCCAGGTGTTCTTCGAGGTCAATCCCGTTTTCTGGGATGCGGTCGGATCCGCTGAACTCTCTCGCATTCAGGCGGCTGATCCTGGCGGGGAGTCGCTCTCGTTTGATTTCCTCAGTGGTTTCGAATGCCACGGCCCGTTCAATGGTATTTTCAAGCTCCCTTACATTGCCGGGCCAGTCATACTGCTGCAGGCATGTCATGGCATCGGTACTAACGCACAGGAGAGAACGTTGCATTTGCCGGTTAAACTTCCCGAGAAAATGTTCAGCCAGCAGGGGGATATCCTCCGCCCTCTCCCGCAGCGGTGGAATGTCAAGAGGAATGACGCTGATCCGGTAATATAGGTCTTCCCGAACCCTGCCCTCCGCGATCAGTTTCTGCAGGTTCTTATTGGTGGCGGCGATCACCCGGACATCGAGCGGGATCTCTTCGGTGCCACCAACCCGCCGGAAGGTCTTTTCCTGAAGGACCCGCAACAGTTTGACTTGCATGGGCAGGCTCATCTCCCCGATTTCATCCAGGAAGATAGTCCCCTTATGGGCCACTTCGAAGAGTCCCTTCTTGTTGGCAGCCGCCCCGGTAAAGGCCCCCTTCATATAGCCGAACAGTTCGCTCTCCAACAGCGTCTCTGGAAAGGCACCGCAGTTGAGGGAGACAAATGGCAAATCGCAGCGGACGCTGTTGAGATGGATGGCCCTGGCTACGAGTTCTTTTCCGGTTCCACTCTCCCCCGTTATCAAAGCTGTACATTGAGTACCGCCCACGGTTTTGATGGCCTGGAACAACTCCCGCATTCTCGGGCTGGATCCCACAATATTTTGGAGGGCGTTGTGCTGGCTAAAATGCAGCTTCAACACCTGGTTCTCCTGGCGCAGGCGGACGACCTCCAGCGACTTACCGACCGTGATTTTCAGCTCTTCGACAAAGTTTTCATTGTCCTTCAGGATATAGTCAACAGCCCCCATTTTCAGGGCCTGGATGGCAGTCTCCGTTGTGGCGTAGGCGGTGATGAGGATGACCGGAGTCTCCGGGCTAAGCTGGCGGGCATCCCGCAAGAGGTCGATCCCAGTCCCGTCATTCATCTTGATATCTGTAATAACCAGGTCGAACACCCCGTTCTTGAGCTGCTGTGTGCCGTCCCGGTATCCTCCAGCCAGGGTAACCTGGTAGCCCTCCCTCTTGAGCGCCATTTGGAGGACGTCACGCAGGGATCGTTCGTCGTCAACAATCAGTAACCTTGACATTTTCCAGCCTCTTCGCTGACTGCCCGTTTTCCACTTCCGCCCTCCCGGACGGAAGCTCTATCCGGAAGCAGGTTCCTGCCCCCTTGGAGGAGTTCACTGAAATCGTGCCGCCGTGGGCCGCCACAATCTGAGACACAATCGAGAGTCCCAGGCCCGTCCCGGTGTTGAACTTCGATTGGAAGGGCTCGAAGATATTTCCCCGCTCTTCCGGACTGAGCCCAATCCCGGTGTCCTCAAACCGGATCAGTATCCGTTCCTGAGTAAGCCACTCGATTGAGATCGACAGGGTGCCGCCAGCCGGCATTGCCTTCAAGGTGTTGCTGGACAGGTTCCAGAAGAGCTGCTTGACGAGATCAGGGTCCGCCAGGCAACGCAGCGGGGGATTCCGATCGCAAAGACACTCAATGTGGTGCTCGCGGGTGACTTCAGGGCTGTTTCTAAGCAGATCCACGGCGTCTTGGGCCAGTCTCTCCAGATCCACCCAGCCGGGAGAGCACTGGATAGGCTTGGCGTAAGCCAAGAAATCCGTGATGATTCTGTAAAGCCTCTTGGTCTCAGTCGAGATATTGCTTGCCAGCTTTTGCTGGTCTTCATTTAAGGGGAGTTCTGCGTTCAACACGTGGAACGAACCCGAAATGGCAGTCAACGGGTTTCGGATTTCATGGGCAATGGCGGCTGCCATTCGTCCAACGGCTGCCATGCGGTCTCGCTGTTGAACTTGACTTTCCAGTTTCTTGATCTCTGTCAAATCCTGAAACGTATAGACGTATCCCACGTGCCGGTCTTGCTCGACCAGCAA
>JBGPHY010000051.1:0-15600 GCA_041484625.1 Terriglobia bacterium
ACCCAGTCGTAACGATTGCCCAACCCCTGTGGAAACAGCTTTGACTTGGAGAGCAGCAAGAGACGAGCTGACTCGGTGGCGGAAGCCGACACTACCACCAGGTCCGCTGTTTGGGTCTGCAGCCGGCCGTCGGAATCGAAGTAGGCCACAGCGCTGGCCCTGCCCCGCTCATCCGTGAGAATCTCTTTGGCCACGCAGCGGGTGCGCACCTGGCAGTTCCCTGTGGCCAGGGCTTGGGGAATGACCGTATTGTGAGTGCCGCACTTGGCGTTGACTTCACAGGCAAAGCCGACGCAGTAACGGCAGTGGATGCAACCACTCCGCCCTCCCCAGTTCACGGAATTGCGCAGCATGGGGATGGGAAACGGATGAAAGCCCAGGCGCCTGGCGGCCTGCTGGAGAACCTGGGCTTCCCTGTTGTAGGCGAAGGGCGGCATGGGATAGGGCTTGCGTCGCGGAGGAGAAAACGGATTGCTCGAGCCATCTCCCGAGACCCCGATTTCCCATTCCGCCTTTTGGTAAAAGGGCTCCAAGTCCGCGTAAGAAACCGGCCAGTCGTCCAAGGTGCTTCCTTCCGGACAACCGTAGGTGGACCGCATCCTGAAATCCTTTTCCATGAACCGCCAAGCCATGGCTCCATAGCTGAAGGTTCCTCCGCCGACACAAGCCGCATTGTTGTTGTATCCGCCCTCACTAGGAAGAACCGTTTGCCACTGATCGTTGACACGGATCACTCTCCGGTGACGGAGGTCGTCAGGACCAAAGGCATTGCCCAGCACCGTGACCCGCTGAGAAATGAGTTCGTCATGGTCGTGATCTTCGAAACTCTGCCATCGCCCGCGTTCCAGCAAGACCACCGAAAGCCCGGCGACCGATAACTCCTTGGCAATAATACCGCCGGCTGCGCCGGCTCCGATTACCACTGCGTTGACATGGGGGAAGAGCATGGGAATTAACTCGGGTTGCGTCCACAGATCTGAGGATAATCGAGTTGGAGCATCTTCCAGCTGGCGTAATCCCGATTGCCGCCATGCCGCGGACTTCCATAGAAGCCCTGCATGCAATGGTCGCGGATCAGGCGGAAGAACTTGGCAGATTCTCCAGCGCTCCAGATTGAAGCCGGAGCCTGATTCCCCTCCAATAAGACCAACAGCGCCGTCTGCTGCTCAAAGGACACATCCAAGAAGGACTTCTGATTCAGGGCCAGGCTGGTGGCCTCAATCTTGGCCAGGCCCTGATGATAATCATTTTGAAACCTAGTGTATGGTCCGGCCAGTTGGATCTCAATGAAGTTGGCAACCCCCGCCTCCTTGCCCCCAGGATCTTCATCCGGCGGAATAATCTGATCCGAGATCGCTTCAACTAGTGCCAGCTCATGGAAGTTCAGCACTCCCTTCGAGCCACCGTTACGTGAACAGAAGGCCAGCAGTCCCCCGGATACGGCGGCAGCAGTGGAGACCTGTAGAAACTCGCGGCGAGATAGAGAGGATTTCTTTTTCATAACAGACGCACCTGATTTCGGATGGCGGAGTGGCACGATTCCTTGTAAGCACGCGGGCAGTTGATACTCAAGTTGGCCTGCCTCTCGTGATGGCCAATTGACCCGCCGACACTATCGCATTAGGAGCGTCAGCACGCCGGATTCCAAGCCACCCGATAAGTTAGGATGACTTCTATGAGAATCCAGTTTAGGTAGCCACGATTGATTCAAGAAGCAAATCAATCGTGGCTACCCCTGACATTTTCCTCAGCGCTGGCGCTCCAAACTGGCGCACGGCAGACTTTCGATGAAAATGCGTCTTTTGAGGCCCGCGACTCTTCGTTGTCTAAATCACCGAACTGCTGCAGAATGCATGAAGCAGGGTCGACGCTACATTCTCTTTGTGTGCCCGTCATCCCTGCAAGCCCAATCCTCTGAAGATTGGGTGGGCTACCCCAAGCGGTGGAGAAAATCCCCCACCCCCGTCAGAGCGGAGATCTGCAATGGAACTGTCGTCATTTAACGACTCCTCTATGAACGTAATGCAAACCGTGTGCAAGGGGTAAGGCAACGCCGGGGAAAGTGATATAATCGTCCTCGCGATGACTTGATCGTCCTGCGGGTTGAGGGGAAGGCGGGCTCCCCGCGGGGCAATAGGGGGCTTTCATGGCGACGATCAAGGAGATTGCCGATAGAGCTAGAGTTTCCATCGGCACAGTCTCCAATGTCATTAACGGTACCGCGGCAATCAGTTCAAGTCGTAGGGAACGCGTCCTGGCCGCAATTCGAGAACTGGATTACCACCCTAATCATGTGGCTCGCAGTCTGAAAATGAAGACGACCCGCATGTTGGGAATGGTGATCTCCGACATTACCAACCCCTTCTTCCCTCAGCTGGTGCGGGGCGCCGAGGACGTGGCCTTGAAGCACAACTACCTGCTGATTACTTTCAATACTGACGACAACGTGGAACGGGAAAAGCAGGTGCTGGCCGTGTTGCGGCAACGCCGGGTCGATGGGGTGCTGCTGGTGGTCGCCCCCAATGCCGGCAATGATTCACATATCCGCGACATCCTGAGGTCCGGGGTCCCGACGGTTTGCTTGGACCGCGTTCCGCCGGGCATCGAGGTCGATTCCGTGTCGGTTGACAATGTGGGAGGATCGAAAAATGGCGTCCAGCACCTGATTTCCCTGGGGCATCAAAGCATCGCTATTCTCACTGGGCCAGCAATTTTGCAGACCGCTGCAGAGCGCCTGCAGGGATACAAAGAGGCTCTGCAGGAAGCCGGAATCCCCTTGTGTCCTGATCTGATCAGGGAAGGCGACTTCCGGACTGAAAGCGGTTACCAGCTCGGCAGGGAGCTGTTGGCGGGGGCTGACCGGCCAACGGCCGTGTTTGTGTGCAACAACATGATGTCGTTGGGACTGTTGAGAGCCCTGGGTGAACTGGGTCTGAGGTGTCCGGAGGACATCGCCATTGCCTCTTTCGACGATTTCCCCCTGGCGGAGGCCTTCCGCCCTCGCCTGACGGCAGTAGCCCAGCCGGCTTATTCCATAGGTTATCGTGGAGCTGAACTGCTCATTGAGCGTGTCGAAAAGAAGAAGATTGACCGGCTACCTGCACGTATCCGCCTATCCACTGACCTCTTGATTAGGGAGTCCTCTGCCGGTTACCGGTTCGCCCCTGCCCGCTGAGTGGAGATCCGGGATGAGAATGCGACTGTCTGTAACACAAGTTGGTGCGTGGATGAATTTAGCCGGAAAGAGGACCGGCAGATTGCGCTGCTTTGGCCCTTCGGAGAACCTTCGAATTCTATGGTTCCCATTGCTTGGACTCGCATTCGCTTGCGCTGAACCCAAATGGAAGTCAGGTTGACAGCCTCCCTGGGTTCTGGCTAACATGAGCTTCAGCCGTTGCATGCTGGGTGTTCTTGAACTTAAGTCGAAAGGATCTGCCTGTGACTTCTGAGCAAATTGAGACTGCTTTGGACCGGATCCGTCCCTATCTGCGATCGGACGGAGGGAACGTGGAATTGTTGGAAGTCGCCGGCAACTCCGTCAAAATCAAACTGGTCGGCGCCTGCCAGGGCTGTCCCGGCTCAATGATGACCTTACGTCATGGCATTGAGCGCATCCTTCGTGAGGAGTTCCCGGAACTGGAGGAGGTCGTCGCAGAGTTTTAGAAGTAATCCCGGTTCTAATTCATCCCCTGCCTAGCAGTACCGCGAAATCACATTGCTGCTTCAAAGTGAGCGTAGGGGCATACCATTCTGCCTCGCTTCAATGACAGGCACGTTACATCTTGCCGATTTTCGTGCCGTAGATCCATTCGTAAATCGCATCTGAAGAACCATAACTGCTGAAAGAACTGCCGTCGCTCGGACACGCATTCTACCGGGATATCTCCGGACAACGCCACATGCATCTAATTTCAATGGAGGGCGGAAGCATAAAGTCCGCCGCGACTCTGGTCGAAACGATCAGTGTCTGAGGGGTCACCCCCAGGCTATAACCTTTGGTGGCAGATGTGCTTCGATCCGTTAGTGGAATATGAAAACCTGGCACTTACTGATTATCGGACTTATTTCGCTTGAATTAAACCTTGCTAGCTGTCAACAGGCCCCGGCTTTGTGGAGCCTAGGTAGCGGGACTGTCGCGATTAAGCCGGCCCATGTACGGTCTCAGTCGATGGCATCTAAGAGCATTACCAAGGATGAAGAGAGACCTGGCTTGGGCCAAGTGCTTGACGCAAAAAGCAAGACTCCAATTGCTGAAGCAATTGTTTTCCATAACGGCCAGGTGGTCACCACCGCAATTGATGGCTCATTCAAACTTGAAAGAGTCGAAGCCGACCAACCGGTCCTGGTAAAGGCTGCCGGTTACAGACAAGTCTCCGCGTTGCCTGGGGCACGGGACCTCCAGATCATGCTCACACCCATCGAAGTCAAGGGACTGTATTTGACTCACTTCGGGGTGGGCTACAAGGCTTTGCGAAACCAGGTCTTCGGATTGATTCGTTCGACAGAGTTGAATGCAGTGGTGATCGACGTCAAGGGCGACCGGGGATTGCTCAGTTCCAAGTATGACGTACCAGTCGCTGCCCAAATCGGCGCTATGAAGTTGACCACGGTGAGGGATATCCGGACGCTCATTAGCGAACTGCACGAACAAGATGTTTACGTGATCGCACGGATCGTGGTTTTTAAGGACAACATCCTGGCCCATGCCAAACCCGAACTCGCAATTCTTGATACTCGCACCAAGGAACCCTGGACGGACAATGAACATCTGGCCTGGGTCGACCCTTTCCGAAAAGAGGTCTGGGATTACTGTATTGCTATCGCCCTTGAAGCCGCCAAAGCGGGATTCGACGAAATTCAGTTTGACTATGTCCGGTTTCCAACTGATGGCAGGTTGGCCGTGGCGAAGTATTCTCAACCAAACACCTCGGAGAATCGGGTCAAGACTATCAATGGTTTCTTGGAGAAAGCTCACCAAGCTTTGCTGCCTTATAACGTCTACCTTTCGGCGGATCTCTTTGGCTACACTGCCTGGAACTACAACGACACCGATATTGGCCAGAAGATCCAGGAAGTAGTCCGTTACGTGGACTACGTTTGCCTGATGGTTTACCCTTCCGGCTACCATCTCGGAATCCCCGGATATCGCCAACCCGTGGAGCATCCCTACGAAGTGGTGTACTACACCTTAGAGAAGGCGAAGCAACGCCTTGGGGAACGGTCGAAGAAACTGCGGCCGTGGTTGCAGAATTTCCGTGACTACGCGTTTGACCACCGTTCCTATATGGCCACGGAGATTAAGCTGCAGATTGAGGCGTGCCGGCAGGCCGGTACCAGCGGATACCTGCTTTAAGATCCCACCAACAAGTACAATTACACCGCCGACGCGATGAAGGCCCTCGAAGCTAGTCCTCGCCAAGTGGCCGGCAAGGCCAGCCGGCCGCGAGCGACTACACAATAGTAGACACCCTGGCCTATGTGCTCCCTCCCTGAGGAATTCGCTGCGATCATCCACTTTCCGTCTCGGCAAATCCGTTTGCCGGGATTGGTCCTTCTTGCTCAGTTTTGTGTCTCGACGACTTGCTTTGCTGAGACCTCGCTTCTCGCCAACGAACTGGGGAGAGTCCCCATATTTGAATACCACCTCATCGAATCCCAGGAGAGCCGTTGGTCCCGCTCGATAGAGAACTTCAAAGCTGACCTGGAACTGCTCTACCAGTCCGGCTACCGCCCGATCAGTCTGTCCGATTACCTGGATGGCAGAATCGATGTGCCCGCCGGGAAAAAACCGTTTATCTTGACATTCGACGACTCTTCTCCCGGTCAATTTCGCTATCTGGTTAGGGACGGGAAAAATGTGATCGATCCTGACTGCGCCGTGGGAATGTTATTGGAGTTTCACCGCGAGCATTCGGACTTTCCCTTGAAGGCCATCTTCTTTGTTCTGCCGGAAGCCCGGCAACCACACAAGCTTTTCGGTCAACCGGAATTTGAAGCAGGCAAGCTCCTGGAATTGGTTCGGTTGGGGTTCGAAATCGGAAATCACACACTTTGGCATGCCAATCTGGGTAAATATGACGGTGAGGTGGTGCAAAAGCAGCTGGCCCAGGCCCAGGAGGCAATCCGGAAATATGTACCGGGGTACACCATGAGGGCACTGGCCTTGCCTCTGGGAGTGTTTCCGAAGGATCCTCAATTGGCCCGAGCAGGATCCTACCGGGGCCACGCTTATCATCATGAGGCGATCCTTCTGGTCGCCGGACCACCCGCACCTTCGCCCTTCAGTACGGCTTGCGATTTGTATCACTTGCCACGAATCCAAGTTCCCGGCAGCGATTTTCGATATTGGTTGAACTACTTCGAGAAACATCCGGGAGAGGTCTTTGTCAGCGATGGTAAACCTGCGGTGATAACCTTCCCTCATGGGCTGAGGCCAAGGTTTAATGCTTCCAAGTTTCCGAGATTCGCAATAACGGCTTATTGATGGGTCGACAGTGTCTCCACTTTCCCCCGAACCACAAACCGAACGGTGTCGACCGTCTCACCTGAAGCGGTGAGAAGTCTCAGCGAGTGCATCCCCGGCTGTGGCGTCCGGAATTGGATGGCCTCGGGGGGCGAGGGCTGCCGGCTGGACTGGTTCCGGTGCAGCCAGTTCATGATCTCAACCCAGATTGGAGCGGCACCGGTAATCCCCAGCACATTCCACATCGGTTCACCGGAGAAATTACCGACCCACACCCCCACCGTGTAGCGGCTGGAATATCCCACGCACCAATTGTCGCGCATGTCTTTGCTAGTACCCGTCTTGACGGCAGTCCAGAAGCGGGTGGCCAGGGGGCTTTCCAGGCTGAAGGTTCCGCTCCGGCTCTCTCGATCGGACAGGATATCCCCCAGGAGAAAAGCCACATCCGCGGCCCCCAGTGCCGAGGAGGGGCCGTAATAGTCCGCCGCCTTCAGATCTCTGAACCCCAGCAACCTAAGCTCCCGAACGAAGGGTTCCACTCCCACCAGGTTCAAGGTTTTCACGGCAGGTATATTCAGAGAGCTGGCCAGATGCGGTGCCCAGGCCGCTTCCAGCGGCATGCGGTAGGGACCCCGCGTCGATTCATTCACAAGTCCCTCTATAGTGGTCGGTATTATTTCCCAATTCAGGCTGCGCGCCAGCCCAACGGCCCGGCTGGCAATATTCTTGGGCCGCGCATTGGGAGAGCGAAGGAGCACAGCAAGGATCAGAGATTCCAGGGGGCTTAAACCATGCGGCTGTTTGCCGAACAATCCGAGGGAAGCGGCCGCAATTCCCTGCAACTCCCCACGGAAGGTGACCAAGTTTAAATAAGCTTCAAGGATCTCGGCTTTGCTCCATCGCTTTTCCAGCTCTATTGCCATTCGGATCTGTTGGAACTTCTGTTCCAGGGTCCGACGACGGCGACGAGGTTCGAGCTGAGGGTCCAGCCGGGAAGCAAGCTGCATGGTGAGGGTGCTGGCTCCGCGCCAGCTACCGGCCTGCGCTCCCCGCAGGGCAACAGCAGCCAGCGCCTGCCAATCCACTCCACCATGCTGATTAAAGCGCCGGTCTTCAGCCTGGACAACCGCCGTGACCAGGGCAGGGGAGATTGCTTCCAGAGGGGTCCAAGCCAGCCGCCTCCCTCGCGGGTCGATGCGGAGGCGATGCAGCACCTCGCCATGACGGTCGAGCAGGACTGCATCAGTGCGGCGGTGTTGCCCGCGCACCTCAGCAAAGGTAGGTACCGGGCCGACGCGAAGGGGCTTCCAGAAAAGCCGGCCCATGCTGGCGAGCGTCATCAAGACGAGAGAAACTATCGCAGCCAGCCAAATCACCCAGGATCGTTTCTTAGCGATGTTGAGAAGAATCGTCATCATGGGAAATCCAATGAAGACAGGATCTGAAGGGTTGCCAAAGCCTACTTCAATCTCTCATTCACCGTTACCGGTTCGTTGGGTGACTCGCCCAACATTTCCGGAGCATAGAGAGCTTCCACTCGCGTGGGGGGAAGATGGAACGTCCCCGCATTGTTCAGCCGCAGGGTGTATTCCACCATCCAACTACCCTTGGGCACGAATTCATAATAGGCCCGGAACGCTTCCTGTGACCGTTCTTCGAAGGTCGGCCAGACCCACCCTTCGCGCCGCTCCCCTTGAGTCAATAGCTGAGAGTCTCGAGCGAGGCCTGTGCCGAGAATTGCGGCACCGGCCGGGATGGGATCGTTAACTACCACCCAAGTCATGTCGGACTGAGCCTCCAGCTCCAGTCGGACGCGAACCAAGTCGCCGCGGGTCCAAGATCCTTTTTGTTGTTGGTCCATGGGAACAGTCGTTTTCTTAATCTGATAGCCGCTGGAGAAGAGCTTCGTCAACGGAATAGCTGCCAGACTGGTCACTGTCGTCCAGGGGCGGCCGCTTCCGACGTGACCCAAGGTCAGGCGGGACGTCTCTTCGGGCCAGCCGAAGCGGAGCGTTTTGCCCTGGGGATCGGTCGACCAGTCCAGGTCTTGGGTACGGGCTGCAAGAGTCGCATGGCTGTTGCCGGAGATCGGCTCCTTCTCAAAAACTTGGGAAAACTTGTCCACTGCCAGGACACCCCAAGCATTAGCCAGCGTGGTCAGCCAATGTCCGCGTACCTGTCGCCCCAGGGATCCTCTCATCAGCCGGGGCAGGTCTTCGCTCCAGTCGGGCGAGTCCAAGACCGAGAGGATCAGCCGGTTGGCATTAGCGTCCGCCGAGAGCATCAGCCACCACCAATAATCATCCTTTTTCAGTGGAGAATCCCAGCGTCGTTCCCTGAAAGTTGAGGCGGGCCCGCAGTATATGATCCGCTTCACGCAAGCGCTTGTCTCGCTCGGACCACTCGATTCGCCTTAGAATGCTGCGCCAGTCAATCACAGCCGAAGTGGGCCAGAGGTTTGGCTCAAGGGTAATGGAGCCCAGGATATCGATAATGGGAACTCCATGGCGGGAGAGCGCCTCCAGGGCCATGATCTTGCGAACCGTCAAGTCGGACGTCGGCAACGACGAGGTGCGGTTGACCCGGCCTTCGACAAATCCCTTCAATCCGGAAGTCATCCTCTCTAGCGCCTGGTTGGGAACCTCCAGCCCTGCCTCGGCTCCGATGCTGACCAGGTAGGCGGTCAACACTTCACTTCCATACTGGCAGCTTGGAAAGTACTTGGCCAGACCATCGGAACCCAGGTAGGCTCTGCGAAGTCAAACACCCAGTTACGTGAGTCCGCCCAACGGCCTGTACCCTTGCTGGGGCAGGTGATTTCGAAAGGGTCCAATGCTGCCTGCGGGTCCCCCATGGGCACCATGACATCAGAGAAACGAACCCGAACCTGGCGGACATGTTTGACCCGGCCCTGAGGCGCAAAAGACTCCACACGAGGTGGAGGAGTCTGACTCCAGGCCAGCGAGGAGACGATCAGAATCAAGGAGGCCAGACAACCGACGGACTTCATGGTTTCACTCCAGTCGAAAGAAGTTCCAACGAGTTCATCATTGCGTACCATCTGCCGTGAAAATGGACGCTCTTTCATGACCCTGGAGGCCATTTCCTGGAAAGGTGCATTTCTATGCAGTACTCCGATCAAAATAGCCTTGAAGCCCACATGAGTCAATTTTCACTTGACTTGCAGGCACAGACAAAATAAAAGTTGCCTTGATAATATTTGAAACGTTCCAATATTGTCGGCTAACCTGCCTTTATTGCCAACCCCGCTTGCTCTGGAGGTCTTTACCGAATGCTTATGAAAACCTTGTATTCATTTGTGCTGATTCCCCTGTTAATGGGAAACCTGGCGCTCACCCAAACTGCCAAGGCTCCGCGAACCCTCTCCCGCCAAGCCCTGGAGGACAAAGTCCGCGGCGGCTGGGTCGGTAAGATGATTGGAGTGTCCTACGGAGCTCCAACCGAGTTCCGCTTCAAAGGACAGATCAATGACACCAAACTGAAATGGTCCCCGGAACGCGTCTCCAATGCCATCGGACAGGATGATCTCTACGTCGGCATGACCATGGCTGAAACCATGGATCGCCTCGGCTTCGACGCCACGGTGGAACAATACGGGGAGGCTTTCAAGGTTAGCAAGTATGCCCTCTGGCACGCCAATGCAGGCGCGAGGCGCCTCTTGAACGCTGGCATTAAGGCCCCCTGGTCCGGACATCCCAAATACAATATCCACGCCAATGACATCGACTTCCAGATTGAGGCGGACTTTATCGGCCTGATGTGCCCCGGCCTGCCCCAGGAATCCAACAAGTACTGCGATCGCGTGGGCCGGGTGATGAACTATGGAGATGGGCTCTACGGCGGGATGTTTATCGACGGCATGTATACGGCCGCCTTTTTTGAAAGCAACCCAGTTAAAGTCGTCGAGCAGGGTTTGGCCTGCCTTCCTGCGCAAAGCAGTTACGCACTTTTGATCAAAGACGTGCTGACCTGGTACGCTCAGCATCCTCAAGACTGGAAAAAGAACTGGCAAATGATCGAAGACAAATGGGACAAGGACGACCCCTGCACCGACGGGGCTCTCGACCCCTTTAACATCGATGCCCGGATCAACGGCGGCTATATCGTGCTGGGACTGTTGTACGGAAATCGCGACTTCTCCAGGACCCTGGAGATTGCTACCCGCGCCGGGCAGGATTCCGACTGCAACCCCTCGACAGCGGGCGGCATTCTGGGTGTCATGATTGGCTACTCGGCCATCCCGGATGAGATGAAGGCAGGCATCCCGGTGCTGGCCGACACTAAGTTCCAGTACACCAACTCGTCCCTGAATGACATCTGCCGCTCCACGCTAGATCGTACGGTCAAACTGGTAAAGTTGGTGGGAGGAAACGTCACCGAGACAGAGGTCACCATTCCTTACCAGGCCCCCAAGCCGGCAAAACTGGAGCAATGGGACATGGGAATTCCGGATAAGCGGTTCGCCCTGGACGATGTGGCTTGGAACTGGAAAGGCAACTGGAAGAATCTCAAGGCGGAGCGGAGGTCACTGAAGGTAGCCAGCGGTGCGGGGTCGGAAGTGACCCTGACATTTACAGGTTCGGCTGTGGCCATTGTGGGAGACTTCACCCAGGATGGCGGGCGGGCTGAGGTTTATTTGGACAGCAAGAAGGCACAGGTAATTGATGCCTACATTGTTGCAGACACACATGACAATGACCTGTGGCACACTTACGGGTTGACAGCGGGCACTCACACTTTGCGGATTGCGATGCAGGATGATGCCGATTCCCGCTCCAAAGGAAAGAAGTTGCAGATCAGCTCGGCTATAGCCTACAAGTCCCGCTGATCCGTAGCTGTTCAATTTCACGCGGGAGCTCTCAGGAGGATGAACCATGGTCGTGGTGGAATCGTATACGCTGGCTGTGTTCCTCTGTCTTGTCACCATGCTCTGCTGGGGTTCCTGGGCCAACACTCAAAAGCTGGCCAGCAAAGAATGGCGTTTCCAGCTCTTCTATTGGGACTATGCCATTGGCGTGTTCCTGTTGTCCCTAGGGCTGGCATTGACCCTAGGCAGCATGGGCTCGGCGGGACGCAGTTTTGCAGCCGACCTGGGCCAGGCCGACAGAACGGCGCTTGGCTCAGCTTTTCTGGGCGGAGTGGTCTTTAACCTCTCCAACATTCTGCTAGTGGCAGCCATTGATATTGCCGGCATGGCGGTGGCTTTCCCGATCGGTGTGGGGCTTGCCCTGGCCCTGGGAGTCCTCACCAATTACATGGCCACCCCCGTTGGAAACCCGGTGTTGCTCTTCCTGGATGTCGCCGGGGTAGTGCTGGCCATCCTGTTGTCGGCCCTGGCATACAGGCGCCTACCCTCCCGAGGTCAGAAGACAACGAGTAAAGGCATCATAATCTCGGTCATTGCCGGCGTTCTCATGGGATACTTTTATCGCTTCGTGGCTGCCTCTATGGCATCGTTGGGGCCCGGCGGTGTCCTCGAGGAGGGGAAACTGAGCCCCTACACGGCCCTGGTTTTCTTCTCAGGCGGGCTGCTGCTCTCGAATTTCCTCTGGAACAGTCTGATCATGGCGCGTCCCTTCGTGGGAGACCCTGTCCCCTTCGCATACTACTTCACCAAGGGGAATGCTCGTCTACACTTAATTGGAATCCTGGGGGGCATCATCTGGAGCATCGGGATGTCGTTAAACATTCTGGCTTCGGGCGCCGCCGGATTTGCCATCTCTTACGGACTGGGACAGGGTGCTGCGATGGTAGCTGCCTTCTGGGGGGTCTTCATCTGGAAGGAATTTGAAGGGGCACCTACCGGGACCAGTCGACTGTTGAACTTGATGTTCTTGTCATTTGTCGTGGGTCTGGGTCTCATCGTGGTGGCGAGGATTGCGTGATGAGCAAACCGATCGTGGTGATTGGAAGCCTGAACATGGACTTTGTCGTCCAGATGGAAAAACTTCCCCTCAGGGGTGAGACCGTGCGCGGTTGGGCATTCCAGATGCTTCCGGGTGGAAAAGGTGCCAACCAGGCCTGTACAGCGGGCAGGTTAGGGGGATGCTGCAGAATGGTGGGTTGTGTGGGGGAGGATGTTTTTGGAGAGCAGCTCAAATCCAGCTTGCAGTCTGCCGGCGTGGACACGGGCGCAGTAAAAACCGTCCGCGAAGAGGCCACGGGGGTCGCCCTCATTAACGTGGAATCGGGGGGACAGAACCAGATCGTGGTTGCAGCTGGAGCCAATGCCCGGCTGTCCCCGGTAGATGTTGAGTCTGCCTTAATAATGGTTCAGGAGGGCTACCTGCTCACGCAATTGGAGTCTCCCATGGAAACGGTGGAGGCCGCTGCCAGGCTGGCTCGGGCCCGTGGTATGGTAACAATTCTGGACCCGGCTCCAGCCCGGCCCTTGAGTACTTCTCTTCTTCAGAACATCGATCTCCTGACCCCTAACGAGACCGAAGCACTTTTGTTGCTGGGCCAGCGCGCTAGCGCGGTGAACCTGGAGGAGGCACGCGAGATTGCCAGCCAATTGCTGAAGCGAGGCCCCCGGCAAATCATCGTGAAGCTCGGGGAAAAAGGGGCCTGGCTGGCTGACTGGCAGGGTGGGCGTCACTTTCCTGCACCGAAAGTCACCGCTGTGGATACTACCGCGGCCGGAGACACATTCAACGGTGCTTTGGCTGTTGGGCTGGCGGAGGGGCGGTCACTGGATCAAGCCATTCCTTTTGCCAATTGCGCGGCTGCAATATCCGTGACCCGGCTGGGTGCCCAAGCGTCCATCCCCTCCCGCCACGAGGTAGCGGCTCTCCTCACGCAACACGCGCAATTCATCCCGGCCTGATCGGGAACCGTTATTCTCGCCTCTTCGTCGAGTGTTTGGACCGGTGATTCCTCTTCCCTGCTGCCAATCGTTATTGTAGAGTGAAGAGGCCGTTGTCCCATGTGAAGCAATCTCTCTCAGGTGTGCCTTAAGATGATTGGGATGAGATTCACCGGACCCGTGGCCGGTCCAGGGTCAGGGCTCCTATGAAATACTTCTGGCTTGTCCTCAGGAACGTGATGCGCAATCGGCGGCGGTCGATTCTGACCGTCAGCAGCATTGCCGCCTCCCTCTTTTTGGTCACGACCCTGCTGACCGTGTTGCGTGAATTCCAGAATCCGACCCTTACCCCGGAGTCGGCCCTTCGTCTGGTGACCAGGCACAAGGTCTCTCTGTTTAACGCCCTGCCTATTGCCTACCTGGAAAAGATTGCCAAGGTCGACGGGGTCGAGGCCGTGTGTGGATCGATGTGGTTCGGCGGCGTCTATAAGGACCCCTCGAACTTCTTTGCCCAGTTTTCGGTCAACACGGAAAAGTTCTTCCGAGTGCATCCGGACATTCTCATGCCGGAGGATCAAAAAGAAGCCTTCCTGAAAGATCGCACCGGGGCGATTGCCGGCAACAACCTGGCGGTGCGTTTTGGCTGGAAAGTGGGGGAGCGGATTCACTTGAAGGGAGCGCTCTTTCAGATGGACCCGGAACTCACCTTGAGAGGAATTTACGAGAAGGGGCCGGATGATGGAGGCAGCCTCTTTTTCCACTGGGACTATTTCAACGAAGGCATGAATAACGCGGGCTTCACCGGCACCTACGCCATTCGTGCGAAGTCCGCCGAAGAGGTTCCCCGCGTGGCCGAACGAGTGGACGCGCTTTTTCAGAATTCTAGCGTGCCGACCAAGACAGAGACCGAGAAGGCCTTTTTGCTGGGCTTTCTCTCCATGCTGGGGAACATACAACTGCTGATCACCAGCATCTGCACGGTGGTAATCTTTACCATTGTGCTGGTGGCCGCCAATACCATGGCCATGTCCATCCGGGAAAGAGTCCGTGAGATCGGGATTCTGAAGGCCGTGGGTTTTCATAACCAGCAGATCCTTCACCTGCTTCTGGGGGAGTCAATCTTCCTGTCAGTCAGCGGGGCCCTGATTGGATCGTTCGGTGCCCGTTTCATTTTCTCGCGGCTCAACCTGCCGGCTTTAACCGGCGGGTTCATCCAAAGAGTGGATATTACCCCCTTTATGTTGGCGCTTTGCGTCGGCATTGGGATTTTGGTGGGAGTGCTGGCAGCAGGAGTGCCGGCCTGGAGAGCTTCAAACCGCCCGGCGGCAGATGCCTTGAGACGGGTGGCGTAAGGGTGAGAGGTCAACGACGGTGAAAATCCCGATCAAATACAATCTGGGAAGCCTGTGGGTTCGGCGCGTGGGGACGTTGATGACTGCCCTGGGCATCGGGTTGACTGTCTCGATATTGATCAGCATGCTGGCCCTCGTCCACGGACTCGAGTCGACGTTTGTTGAAACCGGACAGAAAGACCAAATGGTGGTGATTCGGGCCGGCGCTCTTAATGAAGTTAATAGCTATTTTGCCCGGGATCTATTTCAAACTGTCCGACTGCTGGGCGGGATTGCCGTTGACGAGAGCCGGGAACCTCTGGCTTCCGGTGAATTGGTTGTAGTCATCAACCATCCCCGCTTGACGGGAGAGGCCTCCAATGTCATGGTTCGGGGAATGACCGAGGTGGGGCTGAAGTTGCGGCCCGAAGCCCGTTTCGTTGAAGGACGATGGCTGCAGCGGGGCTTGCGGGAAATCGTGGTGAGTGAATCCCTCTCCAAGCGTTTTCGGAACATGCGTCTGGGAGACAGCCTGCACATGTCTCGAAGCGACTGGAAAGTGGTGGGTGTATTTAGTACCGGTGGAACAGCCTACGACTCGGAGATCTGGGCCGACTATGAAGAAGTCGCCCAAGACTGGGACCGTCCCATTTTCTCCTCGATCCTGGTCAAAGCTCAAGACGCCGGCGCCGCAGAAGCCATACAGAAGCGAATCGCCGACGACCGGAGGATCCATCTCCAGGCCATTTCTCAGAAGGAGTACTACCGCAGCCAGACCAACTCCTCGCTCGGAATAAAGATTTTGGGCACCTTCATTGCTACGCTGATGGGAATTGGCTCCTGCTTCGCGGCCATGAATATGATGTACGGGGCCGTGATGTCGCGCACCCGGGAGATCGGCACGTTGAGGGCGCTGGGCTTCTCGCGTTGGAGCATCCTCTCCTCCTTCCTGATGGAATCTGTCTTCCTGGCATTGGTGA
>JBGPHY010000052.1:0-15565 GCA_041484625.1 Terriglobia bacterium
CCTTGAGGATACCCACGGATCCCCTCTCCGCTGAGGCCTGAGGCTTGGGTGACATCGGTGAACCTGCCATTGCCATTGTTTCGGTAGAGGCGATTGAAAGAGACAGGATCTGTTCTTACATGCCATGGTGAGGGAGCCCCATTCAGGAATAGCAAATCCAGCCGACCATCGTTGTTGTAGTCCAGGGCAGCGACAGCTCCGCCCATGGTTTCGAAAGGATACTTTTTCTCGGTGGCGAAGTTATTTTGTCGGAAATTCAAGCCGACTTTGGAGGCAATGTTCATCACGGTAAACGGTCGAGGAGATTTCTGTCCCTGGCTGTTGGCGGCCGACAAAAAAACCAGCAGTGCGCCAGCGATCATGGCAGGTTTCGGGACGAGCTTCGCTAGGATGCACATACCGGTTCAGTGCCTTGCAGAGTTCTTCCTCAGGAAACGGGGAATACACCGCTGAATTTCAAACCATCCTAGGGTATGATAGCAAACAAGATTCTCGAATTTGGAATTTCTCGTATGCAACGAACCCAAGGTCAAAGCGGCCATCGCAGAGCTAGGGGGAAAATCCTGAGCCTTCTGCTCGGAAGATGTGATCCCAGCCTTCCCGGCTGATAACTCGCCCAGTTAACTTCCACCGGGGTGCTCCCTGTCTTTTTCAACCTTGTTCAATTCTTCAAAAGTCTTCAATTCTTTCGCGGCTTCCTCTTGCAATCCCTGCTTGCGGTAGATCTGCCCTAAATGGTAGTGCGGCCTGGAGAGTTGTGGGTTATTCCGAACAGCCTCCTTGAGGGCTTCGATCGCTTCCTGGTCTCTTCCCTTCTTGGCCAGCGCCATACCAAGTGTCAAGTTGGCCTCTGCCGAGTGAGGATTAATGGCGACGGCCTGACGAGCCAGTTCCAGACTCTCATCAAAACGGTTCTTCTTAAAAAGAAAATTGCTTAGGTTGACTTGCGGCCATTCATACTTGATATTCTGCTGAATAACAAGCTCGATGGCCTTGCGATAGGATTGGATGGCCTCCTCTTCCTTTCCCAGGGGCTCCAGAGCCAATCCCAGGTTGTCATACCCTTTGACAAAAGTGGGATTGAGTTCCAGAACTGTGCGAAACTCTTTCTCGGCATTCTCAAATTGTTGGTCGGTATAGTAGAGACGCCCCAGGTGGTAATGCATCATGAAATCGTCGGGAGCCAGCTGGGCTGCCATCAAATAGAATGGCTTGGCCAGCCGAATCCGTTTGAGAGCTACCCAGTTCATACCTGCCAGAAGGTACAAATCCGGATCGTTTTTCTGAGTTACAAAGGCACGCTCCAGCACCTTTAGTGATTCGGAAGGTCGATTTTCCCTGAAGAGGATGACGGCCTCGCAATAGAGAGTCTTGTAGTTCTCTCCCCCGGCAGCCGTCAATTCCTTCAGCCTGGCGCGGGCCTCCTGGAGCCGATTGACCTCAATCAGACGATTCACTTCAGGGAACGCGATCCGAGCTTGACGAGAAGCGGCGGGGCGAGGAGGTGCCTGGACCTCGCCGGCCAGACCGAGCAAGAGTGTTTGCCCAATCATCCACAAGAAGGTCGTTAGACGAAGAAGGAAGATTGGCCAACCGCGATTGTCCCAACTCCGAATCATGGCGGGTTATTGTAGAGTCTTATGATAATCGTCCTGCTGACCAATACCGTTTTCATCCGCGGTGGCGCGCTAAATTCGCGCATGACATGCTTTTTTGAAAATGCGGTTTTGCTCGCCATATTAAATGCGCTCTTGGCAGTAACCGTGCGTTTCTTGACCCTTTTGAAAAACCCACGATTGATTCAGGAAACAAATCAATCGTGGCTATCTTTGCCATCTTCATCGTCGGCAATACGTCAAAACCGGCTAAGAGGTTTTCTTCTGCTGTTGTGAGTCGACAAACCTCTGGCCCCTCCGGAGAGCCATGCGGTTCCATAACCCGTTTTTATAACGCACCTGACAAAGGCCTGCCCTGCATGGATTCTGGAACGTCATAGCCACCTAGATTGAGAAGTGTTGGCGCGACGTCCAACAGATGCATTCCCTCAACCTGACCTCGTCTCTGAGAATTAGCGGATGCAAGAATGAAGGCCCCAAACTGGGCGTGGTTGCAAGCATCAGGTCCGGTGTCATTTTCCTGAACATGCAAGCCCGGGTAACCCACACTGCCGATGGACCTCCAGAACAATCCCCCGAAGTGGACAATAAGGTCGGGGGCAATATTGCGGACCGACCGATAGACCTCTTCCGGCTTGAAGATGAGGTTCCCCATTGGTCTTCCTTTGTCGTCGACCGTGGCCTCAAGCCTGGCTTTCATCTCGTCCCGGAATCTCTCGTAGTCGGCAGGGTCAATGATGCCGTTAGGTTCTCGACCCTTGACATTAAAGAAGACCCGGGCATAGTACCCCCCTTCACTCCAGACACGGGTTTTCTCCCAGTTCACATTCAGCTTGCCAAACGGCGTAACTTCGCTGGGATAACGATTGAGGACCAGCAACCCTTCCCGAATGAGCCACTCGTTCACACAAAAGCCACCATCCAGCCGCTGAGCACCGTGGTCGGAAACTACTGCGATAAGGGTATCCTCCTTCAATATACCAAGGATTCTCCCCAACTCATCGTCCAGGTAACGGTAGTAGTCACGAATCACCTGCTCGTAAGGAGTGCCGGGGACATATTGCACATGCTGGGGGTCATGATACTGCCAGAACCCGTGGTGGATGCGGTCCAGGCCGATTTCGACAAACTGGAAATAGTCCCATTCGGCAGTTTGGAGAAAATGCCTCACCACCTCGAAATGTTTGCGGCTCATGGCATAAATCTCCTCGAGCAGCCACTCCTTGCGGTCGGTGCGGAACTCCTTGACATCAACCGGATAGCTGCCCACCAGCTTCTCGATTTGAAGCTGGGCAGATGCCGGATAGGTGAAGAGGTTCTTGTCCGGGTCTGGAGTCAAGAAGCACCCGACACAAATGCCATTCACTTTTCGAGGCGGGTAGGAGGGGGGAACCCCGATGATGATGGACTTCTTCCCTTGTCGCGCAATCTGATCCCAGATGGCATAGGTCTCAATCGATTTGGAGTTGGCTGTCCCCAGGGCGCTGTAGGAGTGATCTTTTCGATTCCGGAAACCATACACGCCCAATGAGCCGGGGTCTTGACTCGTGGAGAGGCACATCCAGGCAGGGACCGTGATGGGGGGAATGACGCTCTCTAATCGTCCGTAGCAGCCCCGGGCCATGAGACGCCGGAAATGAGTCAAGAGTTCATCGCCAAACAGCAGTTCAGGTGCGGCGCAATCTAAACCAACCACGAGGATTTTCATAATATATTCCGAGTCAGATGCAGCATTCTGACCACAGAGGGCACAAAGGGAAATGACAGGGAAATACCCTTAATCCGATTTTTGCCAGAATCAGGTAAAGTTGAAAATTCATTATTTCCCTCAAGATCCGGACTCTATGTGCCTCTGTGGCCTCTGTGGTCTATTTTCTTGTCCCTCAGGAACGAAAGTAAACGATCATGCAACTAACGTCTCAGATTTCGACTCCAAACACCCCCTTAAATAGGAATCCGGCCAGTGTCGAAAGCACCAGGAATACCAGCAGCCAATGGAGTTTCCAACCCAGGATGTCAATCGAGCGTGGAGGATAGGTCAGGATGATTTGTCGGATCGGTGAATTTTCAGCAATGGGTTGTTCCCCCGGGTGAAGGAACACGTCCCAGAAACCCGATGAAGGCTTCACTGGGGAGACTCTGGCCAAACCATCTGATGCCACCGTGACGGACTTCGGAACGATCTGCCCTGGCAGTTTTATCAGCATCTGATGGTTTCCAGGCGATCGGGCCCGCAGACGCCAGTTAACTTCCAGGCTGGACGGGATTCGCAAGGAGGGAGTCTCGACGATGACCCCGAAGTCTCCTTCGATCTCCACTTGCGAGAGCAATCCAGCACCTTCATGGTTCATTTGAACCGTGACCATTGTCTGCTCTCCCGGCAGTAGTGGCCTTTGCCCGAACCATCCTTCTAATTGGATCAACAGCACCCCCACCGGAATAATCATGAACACGAGGGGTTTCAAGCCATAGAGAAAGTACTTGGCGTTGTATTTCAAAATAGACCCCTGGGCCGATAGCAGGATCTTGAGATCGTCTTTGAAAATCCGAACCTCCAGGAGATGGGCTTTGATCTTGTTTTTAGTGTCCTGTATTCCTTTCTGGTTGGAAGTGAAGCGGAAGATGACGAGGAGGAAAATTCCTGTAATTACCGAAAGCAAAGACAAGGGCCAGAAAGGCTGGAGTGAGCGAAACGGGTTCAAGAAAAAGTCTATGACCGAAGCGAGTAGGGAGTAAATGGTTTCCATGGGCCGTGTCATTCAATGTATCCGAGCCCTTTCAGCCGCTTCGACACTTCTTCTTCATCCTCGGCTGAAGGCCCGTCGTGACTCCGCAACTCGCGTTCCAGGACGTGAGTGATGAATTCTTCCACCGAACTGTAGCCCGCCTCCTCGGCATACTTCCGACAACGGCTGATCAGGTCGTCATCCAGTTTCAACTTCGAACCAAACATGAAGCACTCCTTTCGAACTCTTTCTGATCCGGGAAGATCTCTTCAGAAGACGTTCTTTCCCACCATCCCCTCCGTTTTCGGCAAACCGAATTCGCCAAGGATCGAAGGGGCCAGATCCCAGAGAGCCGGATCGTCCGAATTGATTCTCTTATTCGCGAGAAAAATCCCAGGAACCACCTCGGGCGCCATGAGGTGATCCCCACTCCATTTCTCAGCATTGTCACGCAGGATTTCCCTTGGGAATTTCCCCAGGGTGGTTTCCCAGGATGCGCGATACCCGCGATTGTATCCAATAATCAGATCCGGCGCTTCCTCTTTCCAGGGGCCTGTATACTCTTTATCCGTGCGAAAGACGCGCAGGATGACAGGTTCCCCGTTCTGAGGGTCCCGAATGGCCAGCAGCTTGTCTGTCAATTCCTTGAGCAACATCTCCCGCGGCTCCCCGGCTTCTACAATTCCCCCCTTCTCCCTTCCTTTCAGGTTCAGGTAGAGTCCGGCGAATCCAAGGCCATAGGCGCGAGTGTTGCTCCAATCCACATTGTTCAGCAGTTCTCCTTCTGAGAAATTGCTCAGGGACACATAAGCGTTGTTCTTCAACCAGGTGTTCAAACTGAAAGCTCGGTAGAAGGGAGAAAAGCCGTGATCCGATATGACGATCAGGGTGGTCTGTGAGTCCACCTTTGTCAAAACATTTCCTAAGACCTCGTCCATTTCGCTATAGGCGTCGTGGATGACCAGCTTGAATGGGCTGGCCGGATCGTAGGCGGGATGCAGTGGATCCATGGTCCGCCAAAACATGTGCTGAAGCTGGTCGATGGAGCCGAAGTAGAAAAAAAGAAGCCCTGAATTAAAGCGGCCCAATTCATATTCCAACATCCTCAGAGTCTCGTTGGAAACGAGACGAGATTGCTCGAGGAATTCCTCGTCTCCCAAAATACCGGCAGACAGGACGTTGGTGTCCTCGGGAATCCCCTGGGTATAGAAAAGACCGATCTGGTCAGCCATCCGGGCAGAATAGTCTTTTGGCGTGGAAATGGGCATGGCCGGGGAAGAAGGATCGAGATTGACGGGACTCACGTAAAGCCTGAAGTGAGACCGGATCTCTTGAAGATAGAATCGGCAAATTCCGTTGACGCTTTGCAGATAGGGGATGAGAGAAAACTTCACCCTGACCCAGGAACTCCATTCCTTTTCTTGAAGAATGAACTGTTGCTCTTGAATCACAATTTTGGCCAGCTTGTGTTCAGCATCGACGTGGACCGTGAAACCTACTTCACAGCGAGGGGTTTCCTTCCTGAAGCTGTTCCTCGGCCCGAGCAGTTTAGCGCTGACGGTTTGCTCCACGATTCTTACCGGATAGACTTCTCCACCTGTCACTCCCCGGTAACGCTCCACGGGTTCATCGGTGAAAAAGGAGAAAGAGCCGTACCCTCCCAGGATGTCGGGAGTGCCCATGCCGGAAAGCTGGGTTGCGGAGGATTTGGCTGGTGGAAAATTGGCCGGACTGCGAATGGCAATCGAAGGAATTCCCTGATCACTGAGGATTTCCCAAAACGATTTGCCATGCCGGAGCAACGTGACTTTGCCGCCTGCCAGCGGCAGGATCCAGTTGCCCACCTGGATTGAACGGCTTCCGGCCTCTGTCCTGGAAGTGGAGAGAAACGGAACCAGGGTCTTGGGATCGCGGTGGATGAAGTCAAAGATCCCGTGTCCCCCAGGGTTCATCCCCGTAATGATGTTCGACCACGCCACCGGGCTCTCGGGAGGTATGCTGGTGCGAACCCGCCGGTAGCCCCCACTCCGGGCCAGGCGCTGGAAATTCGGCATCTTGCCCTCGTGAACAAGCCCCTCGAGGATCACTGGATCCATGGCATCAATTCCCAGGACAATCACCTTTTTCTGCACCTTGCTACCGGCACTGTTCCCAGGGCTGCAGGCAGAAAGGAAACATGCCGCGGGAATAAGCAACCCCCAGTAAAGGAATTGGGATCGAAGCCTCGCCGGTCTCAATCTGCACCTCTCTCCACATCCATCAACGGCCGTCCCTTCATGTGCCGAGGGACCGGCACTCCCAGCAGCTTCAAAACAGTCGGTGCAATGTCAGTCAGACTGGGATCAGCCACCAGGACTTTTCGATTCGAAAAAATAACGCCGGGAACGATCCGCGGATCCACACAATGATCCCCACTCCAATGTTTTGTATTGTCCTCGAAGACAGTCGGGGTGACTTTGCCTGTCGCACAGCCCCAGGAGTTGCGATATCCGTGGTTGTAACCGACCAGGAGGTCAGGAGCATCAACAGTGTACGGTCCGGAGAATTTCCGCTCGGTGTCTACAACCTGCAGAATGGAGGTCTCCCCCGTGTCTTCGTCCACCAGGCCCGTCAATCTGGCAACCAACTCCTTTTTCAAATTCCGCAGCTCTTCGCCTTCCGAAACGATACCCCGCGCTTCCCGACCCTTCCTGTTGATGAAGACACCGGTCAGGCCGAGAGCAAAAGCCTGCGTTTTGTCCCAATCGACATCCCGGAACCAATCGCCGCTGGTCCTTTTTCCTTCCTTCAAGAACAGATAACCATTCTGATGAAACCAGGAGTTCAGATTCACGCCTCGCCTGAACTGAGTGAAGCCATGGTCCGATATCACCAGGACAACCGTGTGGTCATCCGCTTGCTGCAACACCTTCTCAACCAGGCCGTCCACGCGAGTATAAAGCTCCTCAATCACCCTTTCATACCTGGCAGTCTCTTTTCCCAGGTTGGCGGGATGGTTGGGGTCGAGGCACCGGAAGAACATGTGCTGGATTCGATCTGTTGTGTCAAACACGCAGACACACAAGCCGCGTGGGGTTCTCTCCAGCGCCTTGAAGAACATTCGTTCTCGTTCGTCGTAGAGGAGATAGGCCTGCTTTAGGAAAGCCTCTTCATCAATTATTCCCTCGTTCAATGCCCAGGTGTCTTCGGCCAGGCCCAGAGTTCCATACGGTCCCAGGAGTTTAGCCAGGTAGATGGAGTAAATGAACGGATGAGAAATGGGCAATGCCGGGTTCTCCGGGTCGATGTGAATCGGAGAAACGTAGAGTTCAAAATGGGGAGTGAGCCGCAACAGATAAAAGAGACAAATACCATGGATCTTCATCCCCAGGCCGGGCCGGAAGGTCACACGGATCCAGGGGGAGTATACGCCGGGTTCAATCTCAAATTCATTCCCCGAGACCTTGACTCTTGTTTTCTTCCCGTCGGGTTTCAGGTGGACCGTGAGAGGGATCGTCAGTTCCCCTGCTCCCTTGACCAGCGAGTTGTCCGGCCCATGCAGGAGGGTCTCTACCTTTCCGTCCCTGATCGTGACGGGGTATCGAACCCCGCCGGTCTCGCCTCGATAATCCTCCGGGTTGCTCGTGTAAAAAGAGAAAATCCCCTGGGAGCCTTTCAGGTCTGGAACACACATCCCGGAAAGAAGAACGCCATTGAACTTCTGCGGAGGAAAGATAATCGGTACTCGGAGGATTGAAGAGAAAACTCCGCTCTCTCCAAGGGTTTTCCAAAATGGCTTGCTCTTCTGGTGAAACTTCAGTCGCACCCTTCCCAAGGGCAACAGGTACTTGCCAATGGCAAACACACGGGAAGCCTGACCGATTTCGGCTGAAGAGAGGACCGGAAGATAAGTACAGGGGTCACGGGTTAGAAAGTCAAATATGTTGTGATGAGACGCATCCACTCCTGTTGTGAACGCAGACCAGGCTGAAGGAGAAATGGAAGGAAAGGTTGTGGCCAGGGGCAGGAATGTTCCTTGCTCCTTTAACTTGTGGAAATTCGGGAGTTTTCCCTGGGCCATAAAACGCTGGCTCAACTGCGGGTCCAGGCCGTCCAGCCCTACAACGATGACTCGCTGGATCCCGGTCTTCTTCCGCGGTGAGTGGCCTCGCCGCAGGAATGGCTTCAAGGCAAACCGCAGGGGCCAGGAGAGCAGGTAAAAGACAGCCAGGATGAAGGTGACTATCAAAACCAGGAAGGAGGAGACAAAAACGAAGCCCGCTTTTGGACCCACGTAAGCCTCGGCATGGAGAACCGAAATCGATAGGAACCAGAAAGAGCAAAGAGCAATCTTGAAAAAGCGGCTGCGCCTAATGGATCTTCACCTCACTTGACGACAATCTCACCCAGATCATACCACCCGTCCGGTTGGAGTCCGCGAATAGCCAACCTGACGGCAGGCTCCCCGGTTCGTGGATCCAACAAGGCCAAGCAAAGACGACAAGATCCGGGTTTCAGCTCCTCGGGCACAAAGAGTGAGCCGTCGTAGACTGCATCGCCCGGCAACCAGGTTCTGACCTCCGCCGGCGTATTCAATACAACGCCCTCTGAGGCGGAATGAATTTTCACCGCAAGCCGGTACTCCCGGTATACTGGAGCGACCCCAGCGTTGAGCCACCACATGTGGATTGGCATCATCCGTCCCGCACTGACAGCCTTGGGATATTCGAGACGCCTCAAAATGAATCGGTACCCCATTCTCTTCTGAAACTCGTCAAATTCCTTCTTCCATTCAGCAGGAATTTCAGAAGACTTGATATTGACGGAGCTCACATGCCAACGCAATGCCTGGTCCAAAATGTATTGCACGTCCCAGCCTTTTTCTTTCCAGTACCCGGGAACCCAGCAACTCTCCAAAGACACCGGGCTTCGTTTCCAAGCTTCCTGGATACCAGCCCTCACGACCTGTTGGGGATAAATATCCAGCATTTCCGCCTGAAAATGAGGATCAGAAGAGGAGGTTCGCATGTCTCCCAGACAGTCCAGTCGCCACCCGGCACCCCGGCGAACAGCGTAAGAGAGTGCTTGTTCTTGGTCAAAGTTCATGAGCAGCGGAGTTCGCGTGAAGGCTTCGAAGTAGAGGTCGATCAGCTTTTTCTGAACTTCAAAATCCGGCATGTAAGGGCTCCAGCCTTCGCCCCAATATCCCACGCTAGAAATGTCTACACTATCCAGGCAAGGATGACCATCGTATCGGGCGCCAGCGGTGGAAACCAGTTCACCCCAGAACTTGTGATAAAGAGAATCTCCGAAATCCGGCTGCCAGATCTTGCCATCTTTGTCCCCATCCTTGTTGGCCCGGCGCGCACCTGAATTCCGGTACCAGTCAGGCAAGGGATGAGACGGGTCGTATGGCATCATGCGAATGGCGAGAGTCTGGTGATGAAGCCTGGCCTGGTCGAGCGCAAGGTCGATGGCCTTCCAGTTATACTTCTCCTTTTCGGGTTCCAGCACCGACCAGTACCACCGGCAGTATGAAATAGAGCTTTCGGGAAAGTCGGGCTGGGCCGGGGCAGCCGGAAGGACCGCGGTCGGGCCTTCTTCGGACCATTTCAGGCCTTCGTTGAGGGTATGACCGTTGAAACGCTGAAAGGTGGTAATCCCCATGCCGGGATTGACCAGAACATCGGGAATCTCTACGGGGCGGACTATTTCGGTAGCATTCTGAGCCCATACAGGGGCCGGAGAAAAGAGAATGAAGAATTGAAGCAGCATTCGATAATTTTTCACGGGATGTCCTCGCCTTTACTCGATTCGAAACAGATGGCCGGCCCCTGGCGCGACCCAATCCATCTCAAAGCCGAACGGTTCTTCTTTGCCGGAGTATTGAGAGATGTGAATCAGCCTAGTCCCCGGTTTTTTCAGGTTCAATTTGTACCGAAACGAGTTCCGCAAATCCTTGTTGACCAGCATCAGGTACGGTCGACCCTGATCGTCAGTGAATTCTCCGATGAGGAACCTTCCCTGAATTGGAGGAATCACGTAGCGCTGAGTCAATTCAACCGATGTTACCAGTTTGCTATCGCTCATTGGCCGACACTCCGGAGGCACATCCGGATAGTGATAAACACCGGTGCTCTTGAGCTTTTTTAGCGTGGGAGCCAGCACGTGAACCTGGTTGTTGACGCGGCGCATCATATCCCAGGATGGGGTCTTGTTCCCGAATTGGTCGATCGGTCCCAGCCGGTAGTTCCCATTGGCCCAGGTGAAATAGCTGAAGTACTGAATGCCGCGTCCGCCGTGTGCCATCGTCGCATAGGCTTGAAGATGATAGGTGGCGTCGGTGTTCTCCATGTAGTTGAAGTGAGCATTCGACAGAACGCAGTTCCAAAAAGGGACCCCAGTCTGGACCGACAGTCGGCGAACCACTTCCAGATTGGTGTAGAAGTATTCCAGCATTTCACCGTTGACCAGCGAGTAATTGTCATAGCTCAGGAAGGGTTGCTGGATCTTGTCGATCAGCAGGCGGACATATTCCTCGTAGGAAGCTACGCCCATCCGCTCCTGGGAGACACGAACCGGGAACAGGTTGACATAGGGATACTTTCCCGGCATGAGTTCCCGGATGAGCTTGGCCACTACCCCCAGGCTGGGCATGGCCCGAGCATGCGGTTCATCCCTCAGCATGAAACCGATCACGGCCGGGCTGTTGCCCACCTCGCGGGCCAACCCTTCAAGATTATGCCGGACCTGGATCTCATCGAGGGGCTTCTCGAAATCGTATCCATTCACCCGTGGATCGCTGACAAAAACCTGGAGGCCGGCCTTTTCAAATGTCGGCAGATCCTTGACTGAGGCAAAACCGGCGATGTTAATTCCAGCATCCTTCATCCACTGGAGCTGCTGTGGAATAGCGGGAGTTTCTCCCCAGGACATGATGGCAAAGTCGGAAGGAAGAACTCTCTGTTCCCGGAAGATCTCCTGGGCCCATCCCGCACGCAGGAATAATGACAATGACAGTCCAAGCAGAAGATTGATTGTAACCCATCGTCGCTTTTGAATCATGTCGGTTGCTCCTTTCTAGGACAGCCGCATTATACCTAGGAGGGCGCGGTAAGGATATGCTATACTCTCCATGTTTTTACCTGCCTTTGGCCGCTGGTGCCTTGGATCATCGAAGACCTTTCGAGATGAATTCTGTTGCCACAAATCGAATCAGCCTGGAACAGCGTGAGACCTTGAACGGCCACCGGGCCTTCGCTCTCTGGCTGACAGGCCTGCCGTCTTCCGGGAAATCAACGCTGGCTTGTGCCTTGGAGAAGGAGCTATTCGCGCGTCGACGCCGCTGTGTAGTGCTGGACGGGGATGAGATGCGATACGGTTTGAGCCAGGACCTGGCCTTCTCCCCTCAGGACCGCGCCGAAAATATCCGAAGAGCAGGGCATGTGGCCAAGCTCATGGTGGATGCCGGCCTGATCGTGATAACCTCCTTCATCTCGCCTTATAGGGCCGACCGTGAGCAGGCCCGAAGCCTGTTTACCCCAAACCAGTTTCATGAGATTTACCCCGACTGCTCCATCGAAGTTTGCGAACGACGAGATCCCAAAGGGAACTACCAGAGAGCCCGCCAGGGGATTCTCAAGGAGTTTACCGGTATCAGCGCACCCTATGAACCTCCCTTGGCCCCGGAGTTGGTTTTGCCCACGGGGCAATTCGATGTTCAGCAATCGCTCTCCCAGCTTCTCCAGTTTGCCCTGCAACAAGCCAGAATTGAATCCAATGTCGGGACCCGGTCTTGATCCATCACCCTTTCGTACGCCTGTAATCCGAATTGTCGTCGACGACCGGGAACGAAACTCGGCAACGGTCGAGTTCCTCCAGAAAATAGAAGGCGTCGAACTCCTGTTCCGAAGATTATCGTTGGGAGATTACGAACTCACTGGCCAGTTGCTCGTCGAGCGGAAAACCCTGAGGGATTTTGTGTCGTCCATCAAGGATGGCCGATTGTTTCGGCAGGCATGCCGTTTGGCTTCTTCCCCAATGCGCACGTTGCTCATCCTGGAAGGAACTGCCGCCGACCTGGCCGGTTGCGGCATGAGGCGGGAGGCGATGCAGGGTGCTCTGATCACCCTCAGCCTGGTCCTGGGTATTCCGGTGCTGAGGGCCCGGGATCCCGGGGAATGCGCTCAGTTGATGCTGTTTGCGGGCCGGCAGATCGAGTCTCTCGTCAAAGGCGCAGTTCCCCGAAAAGGAAAACGCCCGCGCGGAAAGCGGAGAACCCAACTGGAAATCCTGCAGGCGTTACCGGGGATTGGGCCAGAGCGAGCGGCAAGACTGTTGGAGACTTTCGGCAACATCGAAGGCGTGATCCAGGCCACCCTGGACCAACTCTTGGAGGTAGAAGGAATCGGACCCGTGACGGCCAAATCCATCCGCTGGGCAGTCAGCGAAGAGCCGGAGGATTATCATGGGCTGGGATGACCCTCTGGAGGAGGGCAGATAACTGGAAGGAGATGTTTATCCAGCCCCCCTCCCCTTGCTTCCTGCATGCCGACTCCTACGAGTTCCCCACCGGCTTCTATCGCACGGGAACCACGTCTCCGACGAAGCTGCTCATGAGCGGCTCCGGCTGGCCGTGAACAGTCAGTTCCAGCCGTTGTTGAAACTCATCGTGGCGCCTTACTGTTTTCTGCTCACAATAACCATTCGGGGGCTTGAAACAGAGTATGGAGACAGGTCCTTCCCTCCGTAGGTCGCCACCACCTGAAGCCCTGTCTCCTCCAGCATGTCCTCCAATTCGGCATGTGTGTAAAGCTTGATGTCATACTCCATGGTGCGGCGTTGTTCCTTGTCGATGATGATCCGGCGGGTATGAATTCTTGATGTGTGGGCGTTAAAGCCAATATCTTCCAGGATGAAAAAATCCGGTTCCACTTCTTCCCAGCGGCGTGATTGGTGCTCGATTTTGTGAATGGTCCAGTCCCGGTTCACGGTTTCCAAAACGAAGCTGCCCCCCTTAACCAGTGCCTGGGCCACATTTTCCAGAACCTTCTGATTCTCCTCATCGGAGAAGTACCCGAAACTGGTGAAATAGCAGAAGGCGCCGTCAAAACGGTTGACAAAGTAGCTCTCGCGCATGTCCCCAACGAGAAATTCGACATTGACGAGTTGGGCTTCCTTCGCGCTCTGCCTGGCCATTTCGATGGAACGAACAGACAAATCCAGTCCAACCACCTGGTACCCGCGCTTGCCGAGTTCCAGCGCATGGCGCCCATGGCCGCAGGCCACGTCGAAAATCTGGCCACTCGAGGGAGCTTGCAGTGCCGATACGATGAAATCCACCTCTGACGCGTTCCGTTCCAGCGTGAAGGTCGGGAAATAGACTCTGTCGTAATCCTTATTGAAGAGCTCTTCGTACCAAACCATATTTGCCTCCGTGATTACACCGCCGGGATGGTTGAGACCTCAAGCTCCTAGTATTACCGTCCTTTTCCAACACTTCTGTTCGTTGAGCACCTGAGAATGCGCCAAGAGGGTGACAATGCCAAGAGAAAGTTACATCGAAATGATCCTAAAAATAAAGGGAGAAATCTCTTTCGGGTTACAGAACGGAGTCCCATCCCCGGATCTCAATCGACCCCAAGGACTATCGAAGAGACCAAAAGAAGAACGTGGCAGGTGGCCGAACTGCGCACTGCAGAAGCGCAGGCAAAGGGGGCAAAGGGTCAGATCTGAATATTCGTTGTTTTTTCACGTGATGAGATATAGTATGTCTCATTGGCAGGCAGGTTCGGAACTGAGTCCTACAACTTCAAGAGGAGAGGTCAGATGGCAAGACCGCTGCGCCTTAATCTGGCAGGGGCTTTCTATCATGTGAGTTCACGAGGCAACGAACGCCGGACCATCTTCCGCAGTGATCACGACTATGCCCAGTTTTTGGGGTATCTGCCTGGCTTGGTCGTGAGATATCGGTTGCGGATCCATGGCTATGTGCTGATGCCCAATCATTACCATTTGCTGTTGGAAACCATAGAGGCGAACCTGAGCCGGGCTCTGCAATGGCTCAATACCAGCTACACGCAATGGTTCAACCGCCGCTATCGTCGTGACGGACATTTGCTGCAGGGGCGATTCAGGGGGATCCTAGTGGATTGGTCGGCCTGGGGGTTGGCAGTCAGCCGGTATGTGCATCTGAACCCGCTGCGAGTGACGGCCTATGGTTTGGGGAAAAAAATGCGGCGGCGGGCCCGACGGGGAATAGTGGGCAAAGTCGATGAGTCCCAGCTGAGAGCACGCTTAGCATTGCTCAACCAGTACCGGTGGAGCAGTTATCTGGCTTATGTGGGCGCTGCGGAGCAGCCGGAATGGCTGACCACGAGCGGTGTTTTGAAATCTCTGGACCGCAGCCGGCGCCGAGCCCGGCGGTTTTATCGAGAGTATGTGGCCCGGGGGGCGATGGAAGATGTGGGCCTAGAATTATGGCAACACTTGAAAGGGCAAGTAGTGTTGGGAGGAGAGGAATTTATCCGGCAGATTCAGGAGCAACTGAGTGGCGATGAAGAGGAACAAGGGAGTCTGCGACAGTTGAAGTTGCGGCCCTCTTGGGAAGAGGTAGTAGCGGTGGTGGAAGCATTGAAGGGAGAGAAATGGGAAAGCTTTCGTGATCGCTATGCAGACCCGGGGCGGGATGTCGCCCTGTGGTTGGCAAGGGAGCATGGTGGGTTACGGCTGAGGGAACTGGGAGAGCGGGCGGGCGGACTCACCTATCACAGTGTGAGCCGAGCCCTTCGGAACTTGGAATCTCTCGCCCGTCAAGACGCATCAATCTCGTCCTTTCTTAAGAAAGCGCAAAGACTTCTTTTGCACAATATCCAGATCTGACCTTGGTGTCTCCAATATCCAGATCTGATCCTGGTGTCTCCCACTGGTGTCTCCTTGGTGTCTCCGTACCAGATAACCGTCGTTGCGAGCGAATATCTCGCGCAGCAGGGCCTCTGGCGTGTCTTTATGCATGACGACGTCGCCCAGCACATAATCGTCTCCAGACTTCGCGAGCTATGGGATCGCCTCCGCTGGCAGGCTCGGATTTGGCAGTGCCTTGCGCACTACCGCCAAGGAGTCGCGGTCAAAAATGCCGAGCACGTCGCCTCGCTTTTTGTGCAGACCAGAATCGTTGGATGGCGCCAGTTCAAGCAACAGATTGCGTGGGGTTCGCGAGTTGGACGCGATCGCCGACAACACAAA
>JBGPHY010000053.1:0-15471 GCA_041484625.1 Terriglobia bacterium
GTTCTATAATCATTGGGCTCCTGACGGAGCCCACCCCGATGACTGACCGGTTACGCCCCGGGTAGGGCTGATCTTGACTAGCCCGGAAGCGTGGGGTCTGAGGTGGAAAGTGTATCCTGAAGTAAAGGTCTCAAGATCTTGGTTCATCCACAGGTCCCGCACCAGGCATGTTTCCTGCAGGTTGAGTTCCTTCCATCCTATCTTTATTTCAGCCTCAGTCTGATCCGCTAGGTTGAACACCGCCAAGTACTTTGCCGGAGTCGCTGGGACGTCGGCACACCATGCGATTCCTTCCCCACGTGTAAAAAGTTCTCGATTGCGAGTGCTGTGTTGATTGACAGCCAAGACCTCCGAATTGGTTAGCAGCCTCAGTGTGGAGGCGTCGCTGCTTGGCAAGTCGCCGCCAAACATCAAAGGAGAACGAAAGATGCACCACAGGGTCATCAGGGTCACCTGCTCATCCGCGGTGAGAAGACTCTGGCGATCCTCCCCCTGTTCGGCCCGGATTCCTATGCGCCCCAGCGGCAGCAGGTCCGCGTCAGGCCAATGACCGGGGCCAATATGATCTACCCACTTGCGACAAAGTGCGAACTGGGCCTTCAGGTCCTTCCAGCGGTCCCAGAAATCGTCGGAGATGCGCCACAGCTGGGCATGCGCTCGAAGATGATCCGCCTGAGCCAATTCGGTCGGCCCAGGGGAAAGGCTCAGTACGATGGGGCGACGGGACTTCCGGATGGCGTTGCTCAAGGCCTCGATCTCCCCGCTGTGGTAAGGTTGGGTCATGTCGTCGGCCTTGATGTAGTCCACACCCCAGTCGACGTACAGCTGCCCGATTGAATCGTAGTAAGCTTGCCCCGCCGGTTTCGAGGTGTCGACACCGTACATGTCCGTACTCCAGGGACACAGGCTCTGGGGGTCAGCTATGTCCTTGGCGAACCCCTGAGTTCCCAGCACGGGAAGTTTCAAAAGCACAGCCAGACGTGGAATCCCCCGCATGATGTGGATACCGAATTTCAAGCCTTTGCCGTGGACATAATCCGCCAGGGGCTTGAAACCCTTTCCCTGTGCCGCAGAAGGAAAACGATTGGGAGCGGGCTGGAGTCGGCCGTACTCGTCCATCACCAGGTCAGCATTTTCGCGGTACCCGTGGGCCTTGGCTTGAGGCTCATACCACTGGATATCGACAACCACATACTGCCAACCGTAACCAGCCAAGTGAGTGGCCAAGTAATCGGCATTGGCTTTCACCTCTTCTTCCCGCACGGTGGTCCCATAGCAATCCCAACTGTTCCAGCCCATCGGGGGAGTTGGTGCCAAGACGGCTGCGGCAGATGCGGTCGTGGTCCTGGGAGAAAGCCTGGATTTCTTCCCTTGTTCCGAGCTGAGCACGCCCAAACCCATCCCCAGGACCCAAAGTCCTACTCCCGCCAAGGCCCACCGTTTCATATGACAACTCCTCCTTTGCAGGAACTGCAAGTCCAAGGGCCTCAGAGGCATGGGACTGCTTTCCTCTTACTGCCGCTCCCCGATTTGGGCATTCTAACACGCATTCGGGCCGGAAGATGGACACCCTTGAGAAGTGATCAAAGTCACAGCAAATGGTCCAAAGAACTGGGATAATCCGGTGTATGAACAGCGTTTGTGAAGATTGTGTGGGAACAGGAAAGAGTGCCAAGTCTACCCTGCCTCACCCCCGCAAAAGGCTGGTCCGCCGAATCACTCCAGATTCTTCACAGCAGTTGCGTCGTCTGGTTCAGGTTCTCTTCTTGTTGCTCAATCTGTGGATTGGGGTGGAGTTCTACTTATTCGTCCGGTATTTCGAGAACGGGGGTGCCGCCAAGTATGTGCCGCGCCCGGCGGGAGTCGAAGGGTGGTTGCCCATCGCTGCCCTCATGAATCTGAAGTACGTTCTCTTCACGGGCCGAGTTCCGCCGCTTCACCCGGCAGCCATGTTTCTGCTGATCGCCTTCCTGGCCATATCCTGGCTGTTTCGGAAGTCCTTCTGCAGCTGGCTTTGCCCGGTCGGCACGTTATGTGAGGCCCTTTGGAAGATGGGGCAGCGCATGTGGGGGTGGAACCTGACGCTGCATCGCTGGGTCGATCTCCCTCTTCGCAGCCTCAAGTATATCCTCCTGGGTCTCTTTGCCTATGCAGTGGCCAGTCTCTCGGCTCCGGCGATCCTTGATTTCATGCAGAGCCCGTACGGTTTAATCGCCGACGTCAAGATGTTGAATTTCTTCCGCCATCTCGGTACAACGGCGACTTGGGTCCTGGCGTTCCTGGTGATTGCTTCCGTTTTCATCAAGAACTTCTGGTGCCGTTATCTCTGCCCCTATGGGGCTTTGATGGGGATTACCGCGCTGTCCAGCCCGAGCAGTGTCCGCAGGGATCCTGAAGTCTGCGTCGACTGTGCCAAGTGCATGCGTGTTTGCCCTTCCCTGCTTCCGGTGGATAAACTCCTGGTTGTTCGCTCTGCCGAGTGTACCGGATGCCTGGAATGCGTGGCAGTCTGCCCGGCTCAAGGGGCGCTGCAGATGAAGCTTGGAAAGAAGCGAGGCCTTCCCGTCTGGGCCATGAGCGCAGCGATTTGCCTGCTCTTCTTAGCCATTGTTGGCTACGCAAAGTGGACCGGACACTGGCAGTCAGTGATTCCCGATCGGGTCTACCTCGACCTGGTCCCAAGGGCTCATGAACTGGCACATCCCTGACCCCCTGATCACCCCTATCCCAACGCCGAAACGCACCTCAATTATCTCAGGGGAAAAAGATGTTGAGACTCGGGATTCATGCCGCCTTGACGGACATTCGCACAAGGGTTTTCAATTTGGCAGGCTCTACTCGCCATGGATCGCTGAGATAGATCTCATGGGCTGGGCCGCAAGGGATTAAATGACTCCCCTTAATATGGGTCATCAATCGCTGGTAGGTGCGATGAAGGTCATCGTAAGGACCCACATGCAGGACTTGGAGGCTGCGCCCCTCCGTCCAGATCCAGCGTTCCACTGAGGCAACATCCACCTGTTTTTTTTCCAGGAGTTGCTTTCGGGCCTTGGCCAGGTCGCCTGGCGTAACCTGCTCAGGAATACGGACCAGCAACTGCCAGGGCCACTGGGATCTGGGAAGTGTGTCTGGGCTGTCCATGAGCCACAGGCATTCCAGCTTGCTGACGGCAAAGTCGAGCTTGCCGGCAAGTTTGAGGGAGAACTTGGCGGTGTAGGCCAGACCATACAGTTGGCTGATCGCTTCCTGGAATACTGTCCCACCCGGCTCTCCTACACCCTTAGCTGAGAGAAACGTTCCCCTGTCTGCCACGACCTCCTTGATCCTTCCCGTGGCAGTATAGAGTGGACGAAGGGTCTTAGAGAAATCGACCTTTTCCAGTAATACCCGCTTCATGTGTCACCTCCGCTGGGCTTCAAGAGCCTGTTGCCTGTTCTAAGGAAGCAGTCTTCATGGGTCGGACTTCGATGCACAGTTACATCGACCCAGGCGCCTCTGTCGCTGTGCCTGGACCTGTGCCTTAGCTGGCGCAATTCCCCTTCAGTTTATTAATTAGTATCTGATCCTGCAAGTGAAATGGCTCTTCGCACCGCCCAGCCGCAATGGCTGGAGAAACGAGCGGGTGACCGCTGTCACCCTGCGAGCGAGGCCGACGACAAGAAGTTGGGCCGCTTCATGGGGATCGGCCCGTCAGGAATTGCCTATTCCTAGAGATGCAGGTCCTCCCCCAGGATTAATCCCCCACGCGGGACCGGCCGATAGAAAGGACTTGGGAGGAGTCTCGTCTCATCGCTGATCTCGAGTCATTGCCAATCCGATGCTCAAACTTAAACGTACCAAACTCTTACATCATATACTGCTGGTCCTCCTGGTCGTCAGCATAGGACCTCTGAGCTTCTATGGCTGGCAACTCATTCAGCTCAATAAGGAGAAGCTCGAGACCAACGAGAAGCTAGTCCAACTTACCATTGCTAAGTCCCTTTCCCGGGAGATTACCCAGTATCTCAATGGCTATCGCGAGCAGATCCTGAGCTTCGCCAGTGCCGTTGAGTTGACGGGACTGGACACCCCCCCACGGGTGACTCTTCTGCAAACCAAGCTGGAGGAGTTTGTGACCCGGTCCAAGAATATCCTCTACATCAACATTGTCAACAGCCGAGGAAAAGGCGTCCGGGCTGGCCACTACAACGCAGACGATCCGATCGTTCAGCGCATCCTTCAGATGGCCTACCAGGAGGCCAGCAAAGCTGACTCCCACATGTACATCAGCGCCCCCAGAGAAATTGAGATGGGGGATCAAAAGGTTCCGGTAATCATTATGTCCACACCCGTAAGGTCCGGTGCCGGCTGGAGCGGAGCGACGACGGTGGTTCTGGGACTGGACGAACTCTTGCACTGGGTCCAGGAATACAGCACGGCCGGGAAAACTGTCTACGTGGTGGACTTTAGCGGAAGGATCGTGGCGCACCCTCGCCGGGACCTGAACCCGGCCGGAATGGACATGAGTCGCATCGAGATCGTTACTGAGTTCATCGAGGCTTGGAAGCAGTCCAAGGGAAATGTGCGGTTTCCGGGAACACGGCCCTTTCGACTCCTGGAAGGCGGCAAAGAAAAAGAAATGCTGGGGACCTATTACCCGATTCCGGAAGCTTCCTGGGGGGTCATCGTACAAATTGACCAGAGCGCTGCCTTTGCCACGGTGACGCAGATGAAGCATGAGACGATTAAGTGGGGAATCCTGATGCTTCTGCTCTCCTTGTTGGTGGGTTTGGTCAGTGCCCGGTCCCTAACCACCCCCATTCAGCAACTTGCCGAGAGCACCCGGTTAATCGCTAAGGGGGACTTTTCCAAGAAAATCAAGCTCCGGTCCTCCACCGAAATCGGGGAATTGGCCGAGACCTTTAACAAGATGACGGACGACCTGGAAGCGTACATCCGGAAGCTTGAGCGGGCCGCCAAGGAAAACCACGACCTGTTCCTGAAGAACAAAGCCCTGCTGTTGGGAACCATCCGCGCAATGGCCGCAGCCATCGATGAAAAGGACCCATACACTCGTGGGCATTCCGAACGGGTCACCGAGTACTCCCTGACCCTGGGGAAGCGACTGGGCATGAACGAGCAGAGCTTGGAAACCCTTCAGATAGCCGCACTTCTTCATGACGTTGGAAAGATCGGCATCGACGACAGAGTGCTCAAGAAACCCGGCGACCTGACACCGGATGAATTCGAAATCATGAAGCAGCATCCGGTGAAGGGCGCCAATATCATGAAGTCCATTGAGCAAATGAGGGAGATGATCCCTGGGATGAAGCATCATCATGAACGGTGGGACGGCGCCGGCTATCCGGATCGTCTGCGGGCCAGTGAGATTCCGCTGGTTGCCCGAATCATCAGCGTGGCCGACACCTTCGATGCCATGACCACCACCCGACCTTATCAGAAGGCCATTGACCTCGATTTAACCTTGCAAATAATCCAGCAGAATGCTGGAATCAAATTTGATGCCGAAGTGGTCAATGTGTTGATCGGCGCCATTGCCTGTGGCGAGATCACTTTGACCCTGGCTCCAATCTCAGCTCAAGCCGTTTAGCCTCGGCGAGTGCTCTGTCTTCGGTGGGCCCTCTCGCTGCCTGGATTCGATGCCTTATCTGCCCATATTGAGAAGGCTGCTCGAAAGCGTGGACGGTGCTCTCGGCGCAGGCTTTGTCGACTATGATGGCGAGACCGTGCAGCTGGTCGGCCAGTTTGAAGAGTACGCTCACCGGGTTCACCTGGCCTGCCAGGGAATCTTCCTCGATCGAGTGAAGGCAGTTCACCAGCGACAACTCGATCCTCCCTCCTCCCTGCTGTGCGTGTACCAGGGCTACACCCTGATCATTAAGCCCCTCAACAATGGTTACTTTTTGGCTTTGACCCTCGCCCACCGAAAGGCTCTTTCCAAGGCCTTTCGCGCCGTAGAAGAGGCGGCCATGCGGCTCAATCTCGATCTCTGACCGGTTATCCGCAGGATTTCGATGGTATGATAGGCGGTGCACCGGAAGAGAACCGAAGTCCGACCCTTCGCACTGCCCCGGGAATCCCGTCTCTAAGGAGAGGAATGCAAACATTATTTGGTCCTGGGGGGAAAAAAGAAGGGTTCTTCAGCAAGTTGAAGTCGGCTGTCAGCTCGACCAAGGCCAACCTGGTGGCCCGTATCGAAGACGTGGTGAGCGGCAAGAAGGAAATTGACGCAGACCTGCTGGCAGAACTGGAGGCCGTTTTGATCGGAGCGGATATCGGTGTCCAGACCACTAATGAGATCCTGGAGCGGATCAGGAATCAGGTCAGCCGCAAGGAGATCAGTGACGCCTCCCAGTTGAAATCCCGGATCAAGGGAGAGCTTCAGCGTATCCTCATGTCCACGGTGGCACCTGCCGCAGAGCCGGACAGAGTCGGAACCAGAGTCATCATGGTCGTGGGGGTCAACGGGGTCGGGAAAACCACCACGATAGGCAAACTGGCCAACCTTTACCAGCGGGAAGGGAAGAAGGTGCTGATCTGCGCTGCCGACACCTTTCGAGCTGCAGCCATTGAACAACTGGAAATCTGGGGGACTCGGGCAGGTGTGGCCATTGTCCGGCAGAAACCAGGTGCGGACCCCTCGGCGGTTTTGTTTGACGCAATTGCAGCCTCAAAGTCTCGCGGCATCGACGTCTTGATTGTCGATACTGCCGGCCGACTGCACACCAAGGACAACCTGATGCGGGAACTGGAGAAGATGAAACGCGTGGCCGGGCGGGAGATTCCCGGTTCCCCCCAGGAGGTCCTGCTGGTGATTGATGCGGTCACCGGGCAAAACGGCCTGAACCAGGCACGAGAGTTTACCCGCAGCGCCGGGGTCAGCGGAATTGTGCTGACCAAATTGGATGGAACCGCTAAAGGCGGAGTAGTTGTTGCGATTGCCAGGGACCTGAAAATTCCAATCAAGTATGTCGGCGTTGGAGAGAAACTCGATGACTTAATCGAGTTCTCCCCCGAACAGTTTGTGGAGTCCCTGTTCTGTGAGTGATGAGATTCTATGCCTGACACTGATTCATTGTACATGGCGCGCGCGCTGGAACTGGCCCGGCAAGGAAAAGGGCTGGCCAGCCCGAACCCCTTGGTGGGAGCTGTAGTGGTTACAGATGGCACCGTTGTTGGCGAGGGCTTCCACCAGTTTGCTGAATTGAAACATGCGGAAGTCGTGGCCATCGAGCAGGCCGGCTCGGCGGCCCGGGGAGCCACGCTGTTTATTAATCTCGAGCCGTGCAGCCATCTCGGTCGGACCCCTCCCTGTTGTGACCTGATCATTCGGTCGGGGATCACCCGGGTCGTGGCCGCCATGGCTGATCCTAACCCCCTGGTTTGCGGTAGCGGGTTTCGCCGCTTACGGGAGGCAAGAGTTGAAGTGGATACGGGCTTGATGCAGTTCGAGGCCGAAAAACTCAACGAGGCTTTTTCAATGTTCATTAGCGGGCAACGGCCTTTTGTGACCCTCAAAGCCGGCGTGACCTTGGACGGCAAGATCGCTGACTTTCGAGGAAATTCGAAATGGATCACCTCCGAAGCGTCGCGGCAGAGAGCCTAGTAGCTCCGCTTTGAGAGTGATGCCGTTCTAGCGGGAATCGGAACTGTCCTGAAAGATGATCTGTTGTTGACAGATCGTACTGGCCGGCCCAGGCGACGTCCATTACAGAGGGTCATTCTCGACTCCGGGTTGCGGCTTCCCCTTTCCAGCCGGCTCGTGAGAGGTCCACACTCAGGTGATATAATAGTCTTTTGCTCACAGGAGCGAAACCGGACGAGAGAAGCCGATCTTGAGCAGCTCGGAGTCGAAGTGGTTCCCGCCCCCGGGCCCGAGGACAAGGTTCCTTTTCGTTTCGTGCTTGAAGAGCTGGGGAGACGCGAGATCACTAGCTTGCTGGTTGAAGGGGGCGCACAGGTCAACTTCGAGGCCCTGCGTTCCGGATTGGCAGACAAAGTCCTCCTCTTCGTGTCCCCCAGAATCCTGGGAGGGCATGATTCCCTTCCGGTCTTTGCAGGGAGTGGGTTTGGGGATCTGAAAGAGAGCCGCTCGCTGCGGTTTGACACAATTGAAAAGATAGGGCCGGACATATTGATTGAAGCGTATGTCAAGCCCGGACAAGCGTGAATCAGTCATGTTCACAGGGATTATTGAAGAAGTCGGCAAAGTCAGCGGGTTGCATCTATCCGGGAAGACCGGCGAGATCCGGGTGGAAGCAGCGATGGTGCTGAGGGGTCTGCAACCAGGCGATAGTATTTCAGTCAATGGCGTTTGCCTCACAGTCCGAAACCTGGTACCCGGGGGATTTCACGCCGAATTGTCTGAGGAAACTCTGGTTCGCACAGGCTTTGCAAAATCTCGTGCCGGCGACCTCGTGAACTTGGAGCGGCCCTTGCTCCCGACCAGTCGCCTCGGCGGCCATTTCGTTCAGGGACACGCAGACGGGGTAGGTACAGTGGAACGGATACAGAAAGAGGGCGGGTTTGCTGTATACCGATTTTCCCTGCCCGCCCCCATTCAGCCGTATTTAGTAGAAAAGGGGTCCGTTGCCGTTGATGGAATCAGTCTCACCGTCTCCGCCATCGGGCCAGGTTATTTTGAGGTGGCCCTGATTCCGCATACATTGGAGAATACCAATCTGGGCAGGCGCCGGATAGGGGACCTGGTGAACCTGGAGTGCGACGTTTTGGCCAAGTATGTGGAATCGCTGTTAAAATCCCGGCAAGATCACAGGAAGACCCCTTTGACAGCGGAGTATCTGAAGGAGCAAGGCTACTGACCCCATCCGGAACAAGATGGCGCGAGGAGCGGGGGGCGGCCGGCAGGGCGAAACGAAGAAAGGACAATCCTCAATCCCTTCTCTGAGCCCTCACCTTTTCCCGTGAGCCTTAGAGCTGGTGGGAGGACGGTCTTTCCTATGTACTTTTCGACTATTGAAGAGGCAATTGAGGACTTTCGGGCCGGTCGAATGGTCATCATTGTGGACGATGAAGACCGGGAGAACGAGGGGGATCTGACCATTGCGGCCGAAAAAGTCTCCCCCGAAGCCATCAACTTCATGGCCCGCTTTGGCCGCGGACTGATTTGCCTGGCCATGACCGGGGAACGGCTGGACGAGCTGCAAATCCCTTTAATGGTTATCGAAAACAATTCGAACTACGGGACGGCTTTCTGCATCTCTATTGAGGCGCGACGCAATGTGTCAACCGGGATCTCGGTAGCCGACCGGGCAACTACGATCTTGACCGCCCTTCATCCTGACGCCAAGCCCCACGACCTGGCCCGGCCCGGACACGTCTTTCCATTGAGAGCACGTAGAGGAGGTGTTCTGATGCGAGCCGGACAAACCGAAGCCTCCGTGGACCTCGCGCGGATTGCCGGGCTCTACCCGGCGGGAGTAATCTGCGAAGTGATGAACGACGATGGGACCATGGCACGCGTCCCCGAACTCCATGAGTTTGCTCAGCGGCACGAGCTTAGAATGATCACGGTGGCTGACCTGATAAAGTACAGGCTTCGAACCGAGTCCTTTGTTCAGCGGGTAGCAGAGGCGGAGCTTCCCACGAAATATGGAACCTTTCGCATGATGGCCTTCAACTGCGAGATTGATGGCGACACTCATGTGGCCCTGGTCTTCGGGAAAATTGATTCGGAGAGACCTGTCCTGGTTCGGGTGCATTCCCACTGCCTGACCGGCGATGTGTTTGCCTCGTCGCAATGCCATTGCAGAATCCAACTGGAAAAATCTCTGGAATTGATCGCGAGAGAGGGCAGCGGGGTGCTGCTCTATATGCATCAGCCGGGTCGAGGTTTTGATTTGCAGAAAGGCGAGGGCCGTATTGCCTACCACGGCATGGCGCACGTAGATGAAGAGGCCTACAGCATGAAGCGGGCCAAGCGCGACTACGGTACTGGTGCGCAGATCCTCTCGATGCTCAACCTGAAAAAGATCCGCATCCTCACCAACCACCCTCGCAAGTTGATCGGGTTGGAAGGCTATGGCCTGACCGTCGTCGAACAGGTGCCGATCCAGGTTTCTTAGAGGGTGTCTAACAGGGGGCGGTTCACGGGCCGCAGCCGGGTCGAGCCCGGTCGCGACCCCCAAGGCACCGATGGAGCGGTGCCCTCCATTTGCAGTGGCTCCTCGGACTTCTTAAACATTCTCCCAGCCAGGATCTACCCGCCGATGAACGGTTCTTACAGGGCCCTGATCATCAACTCGGCCACCAGCTTGCCGTAGCTGGCTGGATCGGGAAGGGGGCTGCCTTCAGCCAGCAGGGCCTGACCAAATAAAAGCTGGGCATAATTTTGCAGCTCCTGGGAGTCTGAACCCTTTTCCAACAGGGCTTGCAGTTTGAGCAGGAGTGGGTGTGCTGGATTCAGTTCCAGGGTCCGCTTGTTTTTCGGGGTCTTCTGCCCCATGCGGTGCATTAACTCCTGCATCTGGGGGCTCAAGTCGTGAGGTTCGCCCACCAGGCACACCGGGGAAGACGTCAAACGGTTTGAGAGGCGGACTTCTTTGACCTCCTCTTCCAGGGCCTTTTTTAGTGCTTCCATCAGATCTTTGAAAGATTGCTCTTTCTCTTTGCGGCTCTCCTCAGCTTGTTTCTGCTCCTCTTGCGAGCCTAGCTCCACCTCTCCCTTCCCCGCCGATTGGAACTTCTTGCCTTCGAACTCAGTGACGGCCTGCACCCAGAGTTCGTCAACTGGATCTGTGAGATAAAGCACCTCGTAGCCCTTCGCGAGAAATGCCTCCAGGTGGGGGGATCGCTCCACCAGCAGCCGCGAGGAGCCAGTCAGGAAATAGATGGCACTCTGGCCTTCCTTCATCCTCCCTACATAGTCCTTCAGGCTCGTCAAGTTCTTCTCGTGATGACTGGACTGGCAGAGCAGGAGTTCCAGGAGGCGGTCCTTTTTCTCGTCCCATCCCATCAGCCCCTGCTTTAGGACAGGAGCAAACTCCTGCCAGAAAGTGAGGTATTTCTCGAGCTGTTTCTCCTTGAGTTCCTTGAGCGTCTCCAGAACCTTCTTCACCAGGAAATTCCTGATGGCCTTGATCTGGCGGTCCTGTTGGAGGATTTCCCGGGAGACATTCAGCGAAAGCCCCTCGGAATCCACCACGCCTCGGATGAAACGGAGATACTCGGGGAGAAGTTCGCGGCAGTCGTCCATGATGAAGACACGCTTCACGTAGAGATGGATTCCGCGATAGGCCAGGTCTCTCGAATAGAGATCAAAAGGTGTCTTCGAAGGAATGAACAATAGAGCCTGGGCCTCAAAAAGGCCTTCCATCCGGGCCGAGACGGTCTCCAGGGGATCATTCCAGTCGTGTGAAATGTGCTTGTAGAACTCCTTATACTCTTCTTCGCTCACCTCGCTGCGGGGACGAGCCCAGATCGCCTTCATGGAGTTAAGCGTTTCTTCCTTGATCACCTTCCGGGCTTCGGCCCCCTCTTTGGGTTTCCCGTTCTCATCCCGTTCGGTCTCTTCGCGTTCCACCTTCATGCGGATCGGGTAGGAGACGAAGTCCGAGTACTTCCGCACGATCTCCCGGATGACATACTCGTCGGTGTAGTCTTTCAGCCCGTCCTCCGGGTCCGGCGGTTTGAGATGGAGCGTGACGCTGGTGCCGGGCTCGGGCTTGGTGGTGTCTTCAATCAGATAACCGCCCTCTCCGGTGGACTCCCAGCGGGTGGCGCTCTCCTCCCCGGCTCGGCGTGTCACCAGGTTGACCTTATCAGCCACCATGAAACAAGAGTAGAATCCCACTCCGAACTGACCGATCAATTCCGGAGGAAGCTGGCTCTCCTTCCTGTCCTTCAGCACCTTGAGAAACTCCTGAGTCCCGGACCGGGCAATGGTGCCGATGTGCTCGATCAATTCCTGGCGGCTCATGCCGATGCCGTTGTCATGAACCGTCAGGATGCGGGCCTTGGGGTCGGCCTCCAGCTTAATGTGGAGCTCCCTGTCGGGCGAAGCCTCCTGCCGGGTCAGGCTCTCAAATCTCAAACGGTCCAGGGCGTCAGAACAGTTGGAAATGAGTTCCCGCAGGAAGATATCCTTGTTGGAATAAAGAGAATGAATCATGAGATCCAGCAGTTGCTTGACCTCGGTCTGAAACTCGCGTCGTTCTGTGCCCATCCAGTGTTCTCCTCGTCCTCCAGTTCAGCCCCTACGACTCTGGCTGGCCACAACTATAACACGGCTGCTGACCATCCGGTGATCTGTAAGGAGCCTACAAACAGTTCTGAGCAGTCCCGACATTGGGTGCCCGTCTCTCCCTGCACCATGATCAACTCTTAAGGAGTAAAAGACGAGCCTCCACATCTTACTAATCCCAGAGAGGAGAACTCTTGGGCGGGTCTTCCCTGCCCGGTTTTCGGATACAGTTTGCCGCTCAAAGGCTATTGAGCTATCGGTGCAACATGTGATACGAATCTGTAACGGGGATTTTGCCCCTTTTGTCGTTGACCAGTGTGAAAGACTCATTTCGAGGTGAACCATGTCTGGAAAACATCCTGTCTTTGTCATGTTAATTCTCCTGGTGGGCGTGAACAACGGCATCTCCCAGAACGACCCCAACCAGAAGGAGTGGGTACAGCTCTTCAACGGCAAGGACCTGCAGGGCTGGGACGTCAAGATTTCCGGGCACGCACTCAACCACAACTATGGAAACACCTTCCGGGTCGAAGACGGAGTCTTAAAGGCCGCATATGACCGGTACACCCAATTCGGGAACAAATTCGGTCATCTGTTCTATAAGGAGAAATTCTCTCATTACGTTGTCGGGGTGGAATACCGGTTTGTAGGCAACCAGACTGCGGGCGCACCGGACTGAACGTTTAGGAACAGCAGCGTCATGATCCATTCCCAGTCTCCCCAGAGTATGCGGATTGATCAGGATTTTCCCATTTCCATCGAGGTCCAGCTTCTGGGGGGAAAGGGGTCAGGTGATCGTCCAACCGCGAATCTCTGTACCCCAGGTACCCACGTTGAAATGAACGGCAAACTGGTTACCCAGCACTGTGTCCAGTCCAGCTTCAAAACTTACCACGGAGACCAATGGGTTCGAGTGGAGGCAATGGTGCTGGGAGATCAGCAGATCAAGCACATCGTAGAGGGAAAGACAGTCCTGGAATACTCCAAACCACAAATTGGAGGTGGGGCGGTCAGCAATTTTGACCCGGCGGTCAAGCAGGATGGGAAGCTGCTGACAGAAGGATTTGTCGCCCTGCAGGGGGAAAGCCATCCCGTCGAATTCCGGAAAGTGGAACTGCTCAACCTGGTTGGTTGCACAGATCCTAAGGCCGGCAACTACAAGGCGTATTTTGTGAAAGCCGATAATGCCAAGTGCCGGTATAACTCCCTGAAGCCTTGACTGTACCGCTCCACTCATTCAAACTGCTTCTTGAATTCGCTGAATTGCTGCTGCAAGTTTTGAACTTCCATGTGCAGGCTCCCGACTTGGGCCTCCAGAGAGGTAATTCTGTCTGCTTCGGTCCGTCTGGCAGAGGGAGCTTCTTCTAACCTGGCTAATGCTGCTGCTGAAAGCTCTCCCTCCAGCAGATGAGCGTAGCGCGGCTCTTTGAGGCCCGTCTGCCGAGGCAACAGGGCGACCAGCCCCTTCGGCTCTCGTTCAATGAGCCGCTGCAAGGCCTTCTCCACTTCCTCAAGGGTGCTGAAGGTACAAAGCCGCTCGGAGCGGGTTCTCAACTCCCCTGCGGTCTGAGGCCCCCGAAGCATCAAGACGCAGAGCAAACCTAGTTCCTGGACTGTCAGATTAGCCTCGTCAGTGAAAACCTGCCGGTACTTGGCCACGCGGCTATCCGCCATGCTGACCATGCGTACTAGCTTTTTCTCCCGCAATCCATCCAGTGCCTTGGCGACGGTTTTTTCGTCATAAGCCAAAACGGGGTCACGGCTGGATTTCTGATTGCAGGCATTGATCAACGCATTCAGAGTGAGGGGATAGTATTCCGGCGTGGTGATCTGCTTCTCAATCAAGCAGCCCAACACACGTGTCTCTTCCGGGGTCAGTATGAATTCCACAGGCACCATCCTTTTTCATCGGGGGTCGAGTGTCCTGACGTGTCCTGACGTGTGTTTCTCCCAATCCAGCATAAGAGACCCTTGAGGCGTCCTGGGGTCAAGCCTAGTCCCAAGGCCATCGAATTGGAAACCACAAGGGCTCTCATTATATTATGCTGAAGGGTGAAGCCGGTCGAAAAGGTGCAGGTGCCCCTCCCACAAATAATTCCCGCCGATCAAGCCCTGACCCCATGCTCTCGTGAGGGAACAAGACGAGGGCAGATCGCATTTAAAGCTTGACCCTTCGGGTCCCTCCGCGATACAAATCTGTGGAGACACCCCAATCGGCACAAATGGTAAAGACAAGGGAGATCCCAACCCGGCAGGATTGGTTGCCCTACACTTTCTCCAACGAGCGTTCTGGCGGGAACCCGGTTATCGACAGCCGTGCTGTTGGGTGACGTCGAGTTGGTAGAGATCCTATTTCAGAGAAGGTGCATCGAGATGATGTCCAGCAGGTTTTACCCCATCGCGCCGCTTTTGTCTTTCTTTGCAGTATCGTTGGCATTGGCACCCTCACTCTGGGCTCACGCGATTCTCCTCGAAGCGGCTCCGGCGAAGAACGGAATAGTGACAGGCCCGGATATCACGGTCTGACTGAGATTCAACTCGAGGATCGACGGGGCGCGCTCTCAAATCAGCCTGGTCCTGCCCGACAAGAACACGCTCGCGCTGACGATCGAGAAACAGCAGGCACCGGAAATTCTTGCGTCGCGTGCCCAGACGCTGAAGCCTGGTTTGTATAGACTCCGATGGCAGGTATAGGCCTCCGACGGTCACATTACTCGTGGCGAGTACCCTTTTGAAGTCCATTAATCGGAACGGACCATGGTGGCTCAACTCCTGGACGTTTTCGGTTTTCTTTCGGTCGTCCTGCGCGGGCTGTCGATCTCCTTTCAGTCCCTGGTCATTGGCGGACTGGTTTTCATACTCCTCGCCGGCTGCGTCACGGTGTTCATCGCGCTAGTGATCGCCCTGCTTCAACTGGGAACTACTCCGCGTTCCGGCATGTTCGCGCTTACGCTCGCGGCGCGGCTGGAAGACCGCCGGTTGCTCGTCCTGCTAACGGGTCTGCACCATGCGGCCACTGCGACTTGGGTAGGAGAGCTGCCGTACCTGCTGATGACCCTTCCCCGTCGCCGAAACGCCGCCGCCCGACTTCTAAGCGCTCGCTTTTCCCGGATGGCCCAGGTCAGCGTCTGTGTACTTTTGGGTGCAGGGACTGGACTGGCGTTGATTTACATCGAGTCGCCGTCCGCCGTCCTCGGCACGGCTTATGGCGCAATGGTGGCGGCCAAGGTGATCCTGTTCGGTTTGCTCCTGGTCCTCGGCGCTTTCAA
>JBGPHY010000054.1:0-15383 GCA_041484625.1 Terriglobia bacterium
CCAGAATTGAACTGAAGAGGATGGCCCCAGGACGGCTGTCAGACTCCCACCCTAATGCTCTGAAGGGCTTAGCCCTGTTCCGGGCGTCTTCCAAACGGCCCAAAAGCAGCAATAAGCGGATTTGCCATTCTAACGAGTCTCTTTCCTACTTCAGACATTCCAAGCAAGTTTCGATCTCCTGCTCGTAGGTATTCTAGCTTTTTGCATGGAAAATCATGGCATCAAGCGATTCTATTGTCGGCTGAGCGCAAAACCGCTCACGCAGCCCTTTCATCTGAAGGCCGCTATCGCCAAGATGAGCGCCGGCTGTTGCCAATTTTTCTGCGGCCATCGCCCGCAACATTCCATCTTGAATGAAATCCAAAGCTTCCTCAGAGGCCAGCGCAGCTTGCTGCCATTCGGAGGCTTCCAGTAACAGGTCAAGCCAATACAAGAAGCCGATTGGCTTTCGCCGCCGCCGGGTCTCAAAGGCTGCCCCTTTGAGGCCCTCAATCATATAGCAGGCTTCAATTGCCAGCAGGCAAGCCCGGTCGCCATCATTGGATTGAAGGGCTTGAGGCCAGGCTTTCAGAAAAGAAGCCCAGTCCGGGGGAGAGGAAGGGCGGGCCTCCTGAATGTCGCGCAAACAAGGCATTCTGGACTGTTCAGAGTCGACGTCCCAATAGACCAATCGATCTTGGATCAGCATTGGTCCCATCAAATTGGCCACCCGATCCTTTGGAGTGCTGCTCTCATAAACACTGCGGCAATAACGCGCCTGCTCTTCGCGCCAACACACCTCCCTCAGTTCACTGGTAATGGCATACTCAGAGGAATCAACGATGTCAAGCAAGGCCCCATAAAGCCGGGAGGCGGAAGGCATGTCGCCCTTGATAAAATATTCGCCGCCTTCTGCCAGCAAACAGAGAAAGCTCTCCTTGTGTTCATCCAGGAGCGCCGGCTCATCCCCGTAGTCGGAATTGTGTTCTCCGTACCCTTCTCCGTATTCATCATAATAGGTTCCATCGGAAATTGACTCGTGCAGTTCTTCGATCGAATCCTTTAAATTGGCAATCTCCGACAAGATTCCTTCCAATCTGGTCTTTTGTTTGACCATCGTCGGGGGAGGCGGGACATTCATCTGGGCCAAAAATTCCTTCCGTTCACGAGCTGGAATCGCTTCGGCCCGGCGGAGGATCCAAGCACACAACTCATCTTTAGACATGCCCTGGCATGCCGCAGTCACAGCTTCCAAATAGGGGCCCAACGCCAAAATTTTCATTTTTGCGTTCATGATTCATCCGTCTTCGGTTCGTGGTGGCCGAACCTCACATGTCAATGTGCTATCTTCTCCGCAGCGAGTTAGTGATGTCAATAACGCTGATCAAAATAACCGAAGGAGGGGTATCAAGTTGCAGGATGCGTCCGCACCTAACACAAATAGGATGAACAACCGAATTGCCATTGATCCGACCGGGATACCCGGAAACAGCTCGTTAAGAAACTCTTAATCAGTAGGTTAGAGGTTCGATTCCTCTTCGGCTCACCAGCATATCCCCCCCAGTTTTACCTGGTGCCAGTTCCCTTTTTGTCGAGCAGATTCACCGTCGCTCTTATATAGGGCTTTGTTCATGGGGACAACTCGGGATTTGCCGGCTGCGGCCTTCCTCGCGAGGATCTCCCATTGTTTGAAGTCGGTATCCGTCCATTCAAAGCCGGACTCTCGTTGAGTTTGGGAACGGCGATGGTTATAATCTGTCGTTCCATTCTTTTCTAAGAACACCTGACAGGTCGGCCTATTTCTAAGTAATCCGGGTATTCCGGGGAACGACAAATCCACTGAGCCAGGTGTAAGGCAGAGGCGGAAGGAACCCTGATCGGTAAGGTGGCACTTACTTTCCTTGATCGGGTACTGTGTTCCCGTGGAACCAGAGTCACTCACAAGTACCAATCGGCTCGCTATGGCCTCGATTGTCGCGGAAGGAAAACATCCAAGGCTGAATCGATGTGTCCGCAGGTGGGATGTGGTCGCGTTGATGATCAACTGTATTATCGGCGCGGCCATCTTCGGTCTGCCTTCGCAAATCCAAGCCCTGAGCGGCATGTACAGCCTGTTCGCGTTCGGGACATGCGGGCTGGTTGTTCTGGTGGTTGCCCTCTGCTATGCAGAAGTATCGAGCCGGTTCTCGGAAACCGGAGGCCCATACCTGTATGCGTGCAAGGCATTTGGTCCGGTGATTGGGTTCCAGATCGGATGGATCACATGGTTGGCCAGATTAAGCAGTTTGGCCTTTGTCTGTAACGTGTTCGTAAGCTATCTCAGTTATTTCTGGCCTCCAGCAGGCTCCGGCCTATGGCGTGGGGTGCTCATGGTAGGCGTGGTGGCCACCCTCACTGCTATCAATATCCTGGGTGTCAACATGGCGGCTGTCGCCAGTGACATTCTGTCGGTCGCGAAGCTCCTCCCCTTGCTGCTTTTCGTAGGCGTCGGATTAGTTTTCATCAACCCCCAGAACTATTCCCTAGCCATGCCGCCAACCCTCGGTGCTTTTTCCTTTTCGGTGTCGCAGCTGTTCGTGGCCTTCACGGGATTCGAGCTGGGCTCGATCGCAGCAGGCGAGGTTCGCGACCCGCAGCGCAATATGCCGTTCGGGATTCTTACCGCCCTCGGCCTGATCGTCATGCTGTACATATCGATCCAGGTAGTCTGCATTGGCACGCTGCCGGATTTGGCAACCTCTGAAAAGCCACTGGCGGATGCAAGCAGCCTGTTTCTGGGGACTGCAGGCGCTTCAATCATCGCACTGGGGGCTTTGATATCTTGTACGGGAACCCTCAATGCGATCCTGCTGGGGGGATCACGATTGCCTTTCGCGATGGCGGAGCAACAGCAATTGCCGCGCGCCCTGTCTGCTACTCACCGGCACTTTCACACCCCTTATGTATCGATCCTGCTCACTGCACTGATCGGGCTCGTGCTGGCTGTCTCAGGAACATTTGTGTATGCCGTGACGCTAGCGGCCATCTCTAAACTGCTCACATCGATTGCAACATGCGCGGCGCTGCCAGTACTGCGCCGTCACAGTGACAAACAGTTGGCCATGTTCAAGGCGCCTGCCGGAATTGCTCTTTCGGCGATCGCCATGGTGATCTGTGCTTGGCTGCTCGGAAATAGCGGATGGCGCGAATTGCGAGATGTTGGGATAGCCATAGGAATCGGCTTGTTGCTCAACCTTGGCTATGGTCTGACGAGGCGAGGACCACATTTGGAAAACGAGGGGAATGCACCAATCGCACCATAGCGGGACAGAATTGTGCCCTTTCGGCAAGCGTGCACAGACCCACCGAAAGTTGACGTTTGTTCTGAACTCTGTTGCCGCCGGAGGAGGTGCGTTTTCTACTGAAGCCGCATCGGTATCATATCAGAGAGGGGCTGCTGGCGGTTGGATGATTTGACTGTTTGTTCTCAAAGGATTCTGGGCAAATGGGGAGCAGGAAATTCCGGTTACCTGGCGAAGGATGTGGGAGCTTTTAGGAAGAGGACAGCCCATTGACTTTTCTGTCTTTCAATAAACACGATTAGTGCATTCCTGTGCGTAACGTGCCATTCAAAACCCCGCAACCGTTATCGCTTGCAATTCTCTAGATTATTGTATATGTTACTACCAGTTAGTATCAATATAGTGATACTTTATGATTACAAAAGATACAACTTATATATTCCAATTCCAATAAGAGTCAATAATCGGATGCTTTATGGTAATAAGAAATACATTATTATCTAGGAAAGACAGTTTGCTACTGGAGAGGGTGATTTTAGACTATGGTCCAGTGGCCAACTCCGCTCAATTAGAAGGAGTTTTCGAGCAAGAATACTCACGGAAGAGCGACCGGAAACGACGAATTTCGCTATTGGCAAAGGCCGGGTGGCTCGTGCGAATAAAGAGGGGCTTATTCCTCGTGGTCACCGATCTGAGCGCCCTCACAATGGGCAGCACCTCGCCTCTCCTCATTTCAAACGTCTTGAATAGTGAGTCCTACATCTCCTTTGCAAATGCGTTGAACTTCCATGGGATGTTCGATCAGCTCGCGCGGACGGTTGATGCAATAACTTACGGAAGAGCCCGGCAATATCGCTTTCAAAATATGGAATTGAGGTTCTTCAGGGTCAAAAAAGATCTCTACTTCGGTTTTACCCAAGAGCACGTGGAAGGCAAGGTAGTGAACGTCGCTGAGAGAGAGAAGGTTATTTTGGATTACCTCTACCTCCGAAAGAATGCGGCTGCACTCACTCTGATAATCGAGAAATTGAAAGAGCATCAGAATGAATTCAATTTCTCCAAGATGGTGGAGTACGCAAGAAAATACAACTTAACGACACTCCGGAACCTCGGCTTCCTGCTAGATGTGATTGGGGTGTCGAGCGACGCTCTGTACGAGGCTGCAAATAAGAACATGCGGGGTTTTAGCAAGATGCACGCTCAGGCAAAGACCTTCAATGCCAAATGGCGACTGTACTATGACCCTCGAGTTATTGAATAAGGCACAACTTCAGATCATCAACCGGCGGAGTCTCAGATACCCGCTCGACGTGGCCGAGAAAGATTACTTTCTCGCGCTGGTTTCGAAGATACTGAATGAATCGGGGCTCAAAGATACTCTCGTCTTCAAGGGAGGCACCGCCCTTTACCATACGTACCTACCACAAATGCGTTTCTCCGAGGACCTGGATTTTACCGCCACTTCCTCTGTCACCCTCGAGGATTTGTCAAGCGTCTTTGCCGCACACAGGTTCCTGGAATTGAAAGAGAGCCACGTCTCTGCGTATACGATCAAGATCAAGCGATTAAAATACACGGGGCCGCTGGGGATGCCAAATTCGCTCAAGGTCGAAGTTGATGTTGCGCAAAACGTCGTCCTGCCCTCGTGCGACAGAGTTTACCAAAACGTCTATAAGGTCAACGCGAGGGTGAAAGTCATGGACTTGCGGGAGATTCTGGCGGAGAAAATTCGTGCCGCTAGCGATAGAGCCAGGTATCGCGATTTCTACGATATCGCCATGATTCTCAAAAACCATCCGTTAGACCGGGAGGAAATCCTCGACTTAGTGCGCAGGAAAGAAATACGGGAAACCATATCCCACGCGTCAATTCTGCAAAACTGGGAAATCGCAAAGCAGGAGAAAGGCAGAGGCGTTGACCTGGTTGTGTATATAAGAGAGCTTTCCGAGGATGAGATCCTCGGCGCTATCAAGGCCTTTGGACCTTTTGAGATAAGCCGCCCGCAGCAGGATTCAAGCGAGCGGGAGTAGTCTTTCCGACTCATCGGAGCATCAGAGCCACACAGCCAGCAGCCGGAACTGATCCTGCCTGAGAAGACGTACCGAAGAACTCCACTCCGCGTTTTTGACTGGGATCCAGAAGTCGAGGGAACCCGCATCGGTGTCCATGATGTCGTTGGACTCCTGCAGAATGGAGAGAGCGTGGACTCCTTGATTTCCAACTGCTTTCCCGATGTCACCAGGGCCCAGGTCTACGAGTGCCTGGCTTACTACGAAGACCACCGTGGTGAGATCGATCTCTTAATCGCACGCCAGATGGCTTCCGAGGCATGAAGTTTCTTCTGGATCACGACAGTAACATCACCTTCGCTTAGTCGAGAGCATTGTCTCCAGCACCTTCTTGTCCGTTTTGTGGCATAAATGAAACCATCAGTTCCTTACCCAATTGTTCCTTACATTTGAATCTTGGATGAGTAAAAGAAATCTCACAAGATTGCAGTAACCTTCCTTGTGTTTTCCCGAAACAGAAATAAAGGCCCTGTCCCTTTAGAAACATGTTCATACCCTTTAAGGGACAGTGAATGGGATGGGGAAACTCTTCTCCACTAGAGACATTCTACCGATGCTGGGTGAGAGCGGAGACGATTTACGCAATGGACTTGCTTTATTACCAAAGCAGTGAACAAGGGGAGATTCCCCCAGGTATACCTCTTGACTCTGGAGGTTTGTACAGATGAAAAACGCCGCCACCAAGCCAATGAAGTTCTTTAGGTTTGCTTTACTCCTATGTCTTTTTTTCGGGATGGGCTTGACTCAAACCAACTCGCAAGAGGAGCAACAGTTATCTGAAACCTGGTCCATGCAAGAGGAGGCAAGCGCCCCTCCGTACCACGCAATTGCCGCGCCAGTGCTCAAATGGTCGAACGGAGGCTGTTTTTCGAGCTGGTGTCAGACGGGCTGGTATTCCTCACCGGCTGTAGCCGATATTAACGGCGATGGAAAACAGGAGGTCTTGTGGGGCTCGTACGATCTGGTTGCAGTTTCAGGGACCGAGGGCAAACTGATTTGGCGTGCCAGCAGTAATAATCGCATCTGGCCTGGAGTAGTGGTCGCTGATCTGACGGGTGACGGCACTGTGGAGATCATTGTGGGACGAAGCGGCAGCCAACTGACTGTCTACAATGGGAATGGGGGGGTGGTGTGGACCGCCACCCCTTTCAGTGACGGGAGTGAGATTCGCACGCTGGCCGTCGAGGATCTTGATCAGGACGGACAACGGGAGATCATTGTGGGCAAGGCCGGTGCAGGGTCTACACGTCAGATCAACGTGATCAGGGCCAATAGCACGGTCGAGCCCGGATGGCCCGCCCGACATGATGGTGAACCCGGCTATGGGTGGGGCATGTACAATCAGAACGTGGCGGTCGCGGACCTCTATGGCGATGGCCGGAAAGAAGTCATTGGCCCGACGGACACCCATTACATCACGGCACTCGACAGCCATGGCAACCAACTCCCCGCCAATGCGATCTATGGCGTCGGAAAGGCATGGAGCCAGGTGGGAGTGCACGTTCAACACAGCGTGGATCTGAGGGGTTACGCAAACTGCGGTGTGGAGCACAGGCCCAACTTTGCCAACAGTCCTCCTACCATCGCAGATCTCAACGGGGATGGCATCAATGAAATTGTCGTAGTGGGCAATGTGTACAATTGTGGCACAGATCCTAATAGCAGTCTCTATTACATGCCCTATATTTTTAAAGCAGACCGCACGCGTTGGAGCGGAAGCGGATTCGACTGGACCTCAATTCCCACTCCCGGGCCCGGGAGTGCCCCGCTTTCTGAGGATTACAATGTCATCGAAACAGCCCAGCCTAACCCTGCCGTGGCTGATCTTGATGGCGATGGGATGAGAGAGGTTCTCTTCGCCTCTTATGACGGCAAGATGCACGCCTACTGGCTTGACAAGACAGAGCATGGCCACTGGCCCTATAAGATACCGGGCGATGGGATCCGCTTTGCCAGTGAGCCGGTAATTGCCGATCTCGACAATGACGGACGGGCAGAGGTTCTATTCACCTCATGGCCCGAGAAAGTTGCAGGACGGGTAGGCCAGGTCCACATCCTCGATTTCAATGGAAATCCGCTACATGTGATCGATTTACCCGCGCCACGCAGTGGCGATTGGAACGGCGCTCTGGCAGCTCCCACGCTGGCGGATATTGATGGCGATGGCGAACTCGAACTGGTCATCAATTCCATAGCCAGTGGGGTGGTAGCCTATGACCTGCCAGGTACGAGCCAGGCCAGGATCCTCTGGGGCACAGGCCGCGGAAATTTACAGCGGACTGGAACTCTGCCGATTCTTCAGACAAAAGAGATCTTCGTGCCTATCATCCTGTCCTCGGCTGGAATGAACGGGGCCTTCTTCACTTCAGAGCTGACCTTGACTAACCGCGGGACAGGAAACGTCACGCTCCTCTTCACCTATACCCCAGTGATCGGAAGCGGCAGCGGGACAGCCACGGATGGCCTCGAAGCCGGACAGCAGAGAATTGCGGGCGATGCTATCTCTTATCTGAGGTCCCTGGGGATCCCCATCCCATTGTCCGGCAGTCAGGGAGGAACGCTGCGGGTGAGTTTTTCGGGGTTGTCCTCTCCTGCCGATGGCGGGGTGACGGTTCGGACGACCACGGCAGTTCCGACAGGACGTGCCGGACTGGCCTATGCGGGAATCCCCACTTCAATGGCCATGACCGGTCCTTCCTATCTATGTGGGCTACGCCAAAACCAGGCCGACCGCTCCAATGTAGCCATCCAAAATGTCGGTTCCTCTGCCGCAGGTCCTGTTCGGTTAAGATTGACAGTTTTTTCCGGGGACGGGAACTCAGGCTTTTCACGACTGTTGCCGGACCAGACCTTGCCGCCGGGTGCTTTTGTGCAAATTTCAGGCATCCTGGCATCTAATGGACTGTCGATCAGCAATGGCTACGTGCGGGTGGAACGGGTCAGTGGGACAGCCCCCTACTATGCTTATGGTGTGATCAATGATCAAGCCAACTCGGATGGATCGTTCATTGCTCCCATCCTGGAGAGTGCCTTGGCCGGGAAGACCCGACTGACACTGCCTGTCGCGGTTGAGACCGACGCCTTCAGTACGGAGCTGGTGATCACTAACTGGTCGCCGACGAAAAAGACACTCAATTTCAGCTACGTAACAGACACGATTCAGGAACCCAATCAAACGGCCAGCTTCACTGTTGACATCAATGCCTCGGCACAGCTGATCTGGCCGAACCTGGTCCAGCGGCTCAGGGAAGCTCAAATCGCAGGCATCGGTCCCAACGGGATAGGCTTTGCCGGGGCGCTGTTTGTGGCGGTGAGCACGGGGGATTTGAGCAGGATATCCGTCTCAGCCCGGACCTCAGCTGCGGGTGATCGTGGGCGCTACGGATTGTTCGACACTGCCTTACCGGAAGGAACGAGCTCAACCAGTAAGGCTTGGCTGTACGGATTGCAGCAAAATGCCGAGAACCGGACCAACCTGGCCCTGGTAAATACGGGTGAGAGCGGAACAACGCCGGACACCTTCCGCATTGAACTTTTCGATGGAAATACGGGGCAGAAGGTCGCAACTATCGACGATCGTGTTCTCAACGCCCGCCAGTGGAGCCAGATCAGTGCTGTCTTGGCGCAATACGCGCCAGGGACAAGGCAAGGCTATGCGCATATCACCCGGACTTCAGGGATGAATCCTTTCATTGCCTATGGCGTGATCAATGACGGCGGACAAGCAGGCTTACGCAGCGGCGGCGACGCCTTCCTCTCCAGCGCTCCTTGAGATGGACAACTACTCCTGGCGAGGAATACCCTACATCCAACACCGCCTTAGACGGTGGATTGAGGACCTGCCTTCTACTTGACCTGGCACTGGATCCAATGTAAGTTAGGCATCAGAAGAGACTCTGAGAGGGATCCGACAAGCTCGACGACGCGGGAATTGTCGACTCTTCCTCATCCTGTTCTCTCCGTTGCCGGACCAACGCCCCGGCACGACCGGAGACCCTGAAACCAAAACGAGGTGAACCATGAAGAGTAATCTGATTCATTGGACGCGGCGGGATTTCGTAAAAGCAGCCTCTACCGCAGCTGCCGGACCGCTTATGCTGACCAGGCCCCTGTTTGGGGCCAACGAAAAGGTTCGCCTGGCAGTATTGGGAGTGAACGGAAGAGGGATTGATCACATTGCCGGTTTCATGGGCCTGGAAAACGTGGAGGTGGCCACCCTCTGCGATCCCGATGCCGAACTCCTTGCTAAGCGGGCCAAGGAGTTCGGAGACCGCTACAAAAAAAAGGTCAAGACTGTTCAGGACCTGCGCAAGGTCTATGAGGACAAGGAGATCGACGCGGTCAGCATTGCCACCCCCAACCACTGGCATTCTCTGGCTGCTATCTGGGCCTGCCAGGCCGGTAAAGACGTCTACGTGGAAAAGCCCGGCTCCCACAATATCTGGGAAGGGCGAAAGATGGTCGAGGCCGCCGACAAATATAACAGGATTGTACAGCACGGTGTCCAGTTGCGCAGTTCCCCGGCCATACAGGAAGCGGTTCGCCATTTGCGAAACGGGACGATCGGGAAGGTGTACATGGCACGCGGCCTGGTCTTCCGCTGGCGCGGAGACATTGGCAACAAGCCCGTCGAGCCTGTTCCAGAAACCCTGGATTACGATCTCTGGCTCGGCCCGGCCAAGCTGCGCCCCTTCAGCCGGAACTTTGTGCACTACAACTGGCATTGGCAGTGGGATTTCGGTAATGGAGATGTGGGTAATCAGGGAATCCACCAAACCGATATGTGCTTGTGGGGGTTGGGTGTTGGCTTACCGGAAAAGATCACGGCCATGGGGGGAAAGTTTCTGTGGACGGATGCCAAGGAGACCCCTGAGGTGCTGTCGTCCACTTATCTCTATCCCAAAGAAAACAAGATCATCGAATTCGAGGTACGGCCTTGGTGCACCAATGCTGAAGACGGGGCCTCGGTGGGCAATATTTTCTACGGTAGCGAAGGGTACATGGTGATTAAGGGATATGGCGGATACGAAACCTTTCTGGGGGAGAAAAAGACGCCGGGGCCCAAAGGACAGCAGGAGGGGAATCACTATGCCAATTTCATACAAGCGGTGCGCAGCCGTGACAAGTCGGTTCTCAACGGACCTGTCGAGACTGGCCATCTCGCATCCGGCCTGGCCCACTTGGGCAATATCTCTTACCGTCTGGGTCGTGTGCTTGAGTTTGATGCGGCTACCGAGCAATTCAGGAATGACGCTGAAGCCGACGCCATGTTAAGAAGGAGCTACCGGGAACCCTACGTGGTGCCGGAGAAGGTATAAGACATATTCCCCATTTCTCAGCCACGAGCACAGTAGGAAGGGGGGGACTTCGAAGCCATCAGGCGATTCCTCCCCACTGCACGTGTCGTGCAACGTGAAACTCAATGGGCGTTGGCTTTGCTGGTTCGCCCTAGATCATTGAGCCAAACAGCAGTTTGTGCATAGACCCTTCCGAATCCGGTCAAAGTTACGCCCAGTCGCTCACGGGACTTCTCATAACCGGAGGATCCGACCCTCCACCTTTCCGCTGTCAATTTCCAGCAAACCCAGACACCGTGGCAGGTTGAAACGTTTTGGTCCCGCACTTCCCGGGTTGAAGAAGAAAACTGGACCAACCCATGCCGCAAATGGCTGATGACTATGGCCAAACACAACCACCTGAGGTTGGAGTCTGCCCAACGCCCGTTCCAGGCTCTCCGGTAGTTGGTGCGGGTCGCCCAGAATGTGCACCAGCCAAATGCGCAGGCCGAAGAGTTCCACCAAGTGATGTGGTTTGAGGCAATGGAAGGAGTGTCCGAGATCGACATTGCCGCACACTGCAGTAACCGGAGCAATCTTCCGAAGTCGCTCACAGACCTCCGGAGAGCCGATATCTCCGGCATGCAGAATGTGGGAGACCCCTTCAAAACAGAGTGGGATCTCGGGGCCAAAAAGACCGTGGGTATCGGAGATGACACCGACGACATGCTTTCGAGACATCATTTGAAAGTTACAACCCCGTGCTGTATGCTATGCCCTGACTTGTCCACCTCACTTGATCTTAGACGATACAGCAAGATCTCATAAATCCTTACCGAAAGGAAGGGCATCCATGGGCGAAGCATTGGGGATGATTGAAACGCGCGGGCTGGTGGCGATGGTCGAAGCGGCAGATGCCATGGTGAAAGCGGCCAAAGTCACCTTGGTAAGCTGGGAGAAGATCGGGTCCGGGTATGTGACGGCCATGGTGCGCGGCGATGTGGCGGCAGTGAAAGCCGCGACTGATGCGGGAGCCGCCGCTGCCCGAAAGGTGGGGGAACTGGTGAGTGTCCATGTGATTCCTCGGCCCCATTCCAACCTGGAAGACGTCCTCCCTATCGGCAAAAGCAATAAGGGCGCCTGAGTGCTGTCTGATCCGGAGTGTGGATTATGCTGATGGGAAAGTCATTGGAGAGGTCCGAATGATTGCTCGTCTTTCCGGTTCGTTGTACAGCAAAGAACCCAATCGGCTGATTGTCGATGTGAATGGAGTGGGGTACGAAGTCTTGATACCTCTGTCCACCTTCTATGAAATCGGGGAAGTTCATTCACCCGTGCAATTGCTGATCCATACTCATGTGCGCGAAGATACCCTGGTTCTCTACGGGTTCAAAACGCCTAAAGAAAAGCAGATGTTTGAGCAACTCACCTCCATCTCTGGGATCGGTCCCAAGCTGGGAATCGGTATCCTTTCGGGGATGAGCGTTGACGAACTGGTACCGGCCATTCGAAGCAGCAACCTGGCGCGGTTGACGGCCATTCCCGGGGTCGGGAGGAAAACAGCGGAACGGTTGATCGTGGAACTGCGCGACAAGGTATCCAAAATCGAAACCCTCTCGGCCGGATCCGAGGGGCCTCCCCTGGCCAAGTCGGCACAAGAAGAGGACGTCATCTCGGCCCTCCTCAATCTTGGCTATTCCAAACCGCAGGCTGAAAAGGCCCTGCAACAATCCCTGGCGGCAGCCCGGGACGGGCAGCCCTTCGAGACTCTCCTGAAAACATCCCTTCAACAGTTGGCCCGTTGACGAAACCGCTAAAGCAATCCGGATGGGCCCACGATAAGTATGCAGGGGCTAGCGCGAATCGACTGGTAGCCTCTTTCGGACCGGCAAAAGCGCTCCGTTCTCGTTCAAGGGAGAGACATGTCGCATCTCATCATTACCCCGGAAATGCTCGACGCCTTTGAAGGCAGCCTGGGCCGGAAGACTATTCATTATCTCAGCAACGTCCAGGTAGAGGCGCTGGTCAAGACGATCCGAAACGCGTGGGCCGAACGGGACTCCCTGCGCGGAGAACTCCACGCCTTGCGGACTTTTGTTGCCCAGATGGAAACCACCCGGAAGGACCAGAAGGAATAGACAGACTTCCCGATAGAACTCTCTCCTTGCCACGCCCTTCAATGGTGTAATATAGTCGCGGTGCCACACTGCCTTTGACTCCATGATAGAGCTTGGGGCTCCCACCGGAGGTACCGGCGTTATGAAACAGGCGCACGGTGTCGCCCGCCGCCGATTTTTGAAACAAACATTGGGATTGCTATCAGCTGCCTCTCTGGCAGGCGATCCTAGAGCCTTTCCCGTCCGCCCCAGCCTGCTGCCGACTTCTCCAGTCGCTATGGCCCGATGTCGAAGATACGAATTCGATTCGATCAAAACAACACTATCGCAGATGTTCGACCAGATTGGTGGAGTGGAGACTCTAGTGCGGGGTAAGACCGTGACCGTCAAGATTAACTTGACCGGGAATTGGGGAGCGAAAACCTATACTCTCTCCCCTTTGGAGACGGTCTTCACTCATCCTCTTGTGGTGTTGTCAGCCTGCTCGCTGTTCGCCGGGTACGGGGCGCGGCGCATTGTCATCTGTGACAGTTCCTATCAAGTCGCTGATCCCCGGACCATCTACCAGAGTCTGGGTTACGATGTCTCCCTCTTTGAATCGCTGATCCCTGGACTGATTTGGGAAGACACCCGGAATATGGGATCCGGGAAAAGTTACAAGACTCTCCAGGTCGGGTCGGGGCCATATGTCTACAGCTTCTTTGAAGTGAATCACCGCTATGCGGATACGGATGTCCTGGTGTCCATTCCCAAGATGAAGAACCATCAGATCGCAGGGGTCACCCTATCCATGAAGAACCTGTTTGGAGTCACGCCCAGTGCGCTTTACGCTTCGGACGCCCGGAATGAGAACTCCACCGAATCGCGGAGTCGGGTCCTTCACGAAGGCGGGCTCTCAGCCGCCGGAGGAGAGGTTTTGCCGGTTCCTTCCCATGATCCCGGGTTTCGAGTCCCCCGCGTGGTAGTGGACATAGTGAGGGCGCGACCCATCGACGTTTCCGTCATTGACGGGATCGTCACCATGCACGGTGGGGAAGGTCAATGGCAGGGCGCATCACTCGGTATCGTGGTACCCGGCCTGCTCATTGCCGGAAGAAACTGTGTCTGCACGGACAGCGTAGCCGCAGCCGTGATGGGATACAACCCGGACGCAGCTCACTGGACTGTGCCCTTCCAGAATGGCGCCAACACCCTTCGTCTGGCAGCGGAGTCTGGCATCGGGACCAACCGATTGTCTGACATCGAAGTGGTCGGAGTGGGCATCGGAGCGGCTCGCCAGGCCTTCCTGCCTGTGTTGCATGAATAAGGGGACAGACGTTGGTTCCCTGTCAGGAGGGTTTCCAGTTTAGACCGATCGAGATTTAAGGCCGCAGATCCAGCCACCGACTCTGCGATGCGATGTATCGCGGTAATCGGAACGTTCACATGTTTACAGAATTTTAGATCATCATGACTAAGTGTCCAGTTTTGCTCCTGTCAGTCTTCTTGCTTCTTCACCACCTATGGGCCGGCGATCCCTCCCGGACCTTTCAGCATGACAACCAGCGGACCGGAAGAACATCGAACACGGGGGTTTCCGCTGCCGGACTACTCTGGGTACTTCCCGCCACGGGCTCACTGGAGGCCTCGCCCGTGTTTGACCAGGATGGAACGATGTTTGTGGCTTCTGCCAGTGGAGATCTGTATTCTTTGGCTCCGGATGGCCGCCAGAGGTGGATCTTTCGGGCCAACGCGAGTCTCTATTCGACTCCGGCCATCGGTACAGACGGGACGCTCTACTTTGGGGACTTGAGCGGCTGGTTGTATGCTCTCAACCCGGCAGGGGGGATGCTATGGACCTACCCTGTAGCCGAAGGCGCCGACCGGCGGATCATCGCCTCCCCGGTGGTTGCGGCAGATGGCCGGTCTTACTGGGTGTCCTGGAACAGCCGTCTGTATGTTCTAGATCCCCATGGGAGATTGTTGTGGACGGCGGCGCTGGGCGGCCTTCCCTCTTCACCTCCTGCCCTGGACCACGGGGGCAACCTGTACCTGGCCAGCCTGGATTCGGAGAATCCCTCCCGTGTGTCTGTCCACAAATTCTCGCCTAATTCCGTTCGACTTTGGGAGTTTGAAGACGACCTGGGGATCGACCGGAACCGGATCATCGGGTCGGTTGCCATCGACGAAGAGCGCGGGAGACTGTATGTTGGGGCTTCACGGGAATCCGATGGAATCCTCTATGGCCTCAGCCTTATTGATGGTCATGAGGTTTTGCGCATCATTCTGCCCAGGGGTATCGTGTCCTCACCGGCGCTTGGCGAGGATGGGGCGATCTACGTGGGTTGTATGGATGGGAGGCTCTATTCCTTCGAGCCAACGGCAGGAGGCAAGAGATGGGAGTGGGTGGCGGAAGGGTACTTTGTGATGGGTTCACCGACAGTAGACGGAGCTGGCCGCATCTACATAGGTGACAGTGATGGGATCCTCTACGCGATTTCCCCGCTGGGCCAGGAACTCTGGAGGTTCAAAACAAGTGCCAATATTGTGTCGTCCCCAGTGATTGCGGATGACGGGACCCTCTATGTTTCCTCCACTGACGGCGTGCTCTATGCGCTTGGCAACACCGCTGGCTTTGGGCGAAGCCAGTTTCGTCAGCACCTCCGCATGCTCAAGGAGTCC
>JBGPHY010000055.1:0-15363 GCA_041484625.1 Terriglobia bacterium
GGCGGGAACATTGGCGGAGTGGTCTTGGGGGCACGGATTTCCGCGTCAGGCGGCACTGTCGGTGGACGTTTCGGGCTCTTTTACACCGCCGTGCCTTATGGCCAGGTTTCGACCAGCAGCGCCTGGGTATTCGGTCTGCAGCAAAATTCTGAAAACCGGACCAATCTGGCTATTGTAAACACCGGTGAAACGGATGCCAATAGCGACACCTTTGTCATCGATCTTTATGATGGCGCTACGGGAACAATAAAGAAAACCACGGACACCATAGTCCTCAAGGCCCATGGTTGGATTCAGATTCCAACGATTTTGAATAACGCCTCAGGAGGGGTGCAGCAAGGCTACGCCCACGTGCGCCGCACAGCGGGCGCCAACCCATTCATCACCTATGCGGTGATCAATGACGGGGCTGGCCCGGGTCAACGGACTAGTGATGGAGCCTATGTAGGCAGCAGTGAATAATTGATTGATGTGTCGTACATGCTCCACCTCAAAGCCGCCTTCCCAATCAGGAAGGCGGCTTTTTTATTGGGTTCGCAACATGACGCAGCTTTGCAGGGGACACTCAGTGCAGTAGGCCTGATGATGGGAGAACCCCCATCTGGTATACTGAAAACGGGTCCAGGCCCTTCCCCGGGGTGGGTTGGGGCGTTTTGCCTTATCTGGATGGGCTCCAGACCAAGCTTCTGGAGGTGAATGTGGTCCCTTCTGGCCTTGTCCTCACAGATTCCCAAATTCCTCTTCTTCGAGATGCCGTCATTAACGACTTCAATATCCAGGTGGCTACAATCAACGGGTCCGGCAGTCAGACCGCGAACATGGTTATCATGCGCGCCATCTTCCAGATGGGGGTTCCGGTCTCTGGAAAGAGTCTTTTCCCATCCAACATTATGGGCCAACCCACCTGGTTTTCGATACGGGCCAGCAAAGACGGATATGTCTCCCGTAGCGAAGACGTCGATATTCTGGTTGAACTTTGCCCTGATTCCGCCCGAGAAGATGTCATGGGCCTCCGACCAGGCGCTGTTGTGATTTATGATGAACCTCTCCGGCTGGATACTCTGCGCGACGATCTCATTTACTACCGAGTCCCCTTCGACAAGCTAATCGCTGAATTGTGCTCAGATTCCCGCCTGCGCCGGCTTGTGAAGAATATGGTTTACGATGGAGTGGTGGCGTTTCTTCTGGGAATTGAATTTGCAGAGGTGGACATCGCATTAAGGAAGCAGTTTCGGAAGAAACCCAAGGCAGCAGATTTAAACTTCAAAGGGGCGGAGGCCGGCTACTCCTTTGCCCGAGCGAACCTGTCAAAAACTGATCCGTACCGGATTGAGAGGATGGATGCAACCCAGGGAAAAATCATCATCGACGGGAACTCGGCCGCTGCGCTGGGCTGCATGTTTGCCGGGGTCTCGGTGGTGGCCTGGTACCCCATTACACCGGCGTCTTCTCTTTGCGAAACCCTGATCGAGAATATGAGTCGTTATCGCCGGGATCCCTCGACAGGCAAAGCCACCTACGCCATCGTCCAGGCTGAAGACGAACTGGCGGCTGCGGGGATAGCCATTTCAGCCGGATGGGCCGGAGCCCGCGCCATGACTTCCACTTCGGGGCCGGGCCTCTCTCTGATGGCCGAGTTTGTCGGCTTCGCCTATTATGCGGAAATCCCGGTGGTCATTATCGATGTGCAACGGGTTGGCCCTTCGACCGGCTTGCCTACGCGGACGGCCCAAGCGGACCTGCTCTTTGCCAGTTTCCTCTCGCACGGGGACACTCAACACATCCTGCTGCTCCCTGGCACCGTGGAAGAATGTTTCTCCTTTGCTGTCGAGGCTTTTGATCTGGCCGAGATCTTTCAGACGCCGGTTCTACTGATGACTGACCTGGATCTGGGGATGAATAACTGGATGTCCGATGTCTTTCCCTATCCGTCCAAACCCATGCAGCGTGGGAAGGTGCTGTCGCCCGAGGACCTCGATCGACTCAAGGTTTATGAGCGATACCGGGATATCGACGGGGATGGCATTCCTTACCGGACTCTTCCGGGAAATCCGCATCCACTTGCACACTATTTTTGTCGCGGAACAGCCCATGATGAAAAAGCTCGATACTCAGAAAGGCCAGAGGACTACGTCCGAAACATGGATCGCCTGGCGCGGAAGTACGAGACGGCCCGCCAGCGGGTTCCTGCCCCCCTGGTTGATCTGAACCCCGATGCCCGGCTGGGGTTTATTGCCTTCGGCAGCAGCCATTGTGCCGTCGAGGAGTGCCGTGAACTGCTCCGGGTGCAGCATCGACTAGAGACCAGCTATTTGCGCCTTCGAGCGCTTCCTTTCAACCCGAACTTGAAAGATTTCGTGCGACGCCACCAGCGAATATACGTCGTGGAGCAGAACCGTGGCGGGCAAATGCTCGACTTGCTCCGATTGGAACTGGAAGCCGAGGACGTCGCTAAATTGCGGTCGGTTCGGCATTATGATGGGTTGCCCATTACGCCAGCCACGATTGTGCGGCAGATCATTAAGCAGGAGGGTAAATAATGATAAGACAAGGACCCTTATGAGCGAAGGCCCAACCTCTCTAACGCCGCCAGTGAAAACAAATCGTCTCGGTCTGCAGATGGCGGAGTACCGTGGAGCCAAATCCACGCTCTGTGCCGGTTGCGGCCACAATTCGATTTCTGAGCGTCTTACCGAGGCTTTCTTCGACCTGGGGATTGAATCGCATCGAGTCGCCAAACTGTCGGGGATCGGCTGTTCCAGCAAGGCCCCCAACTATTTTCTGGGCAAGGCTTACGCGTTGAACGCCGTCCATGGCCGCATGCCGGCCATTGCCACCGGGGCCTTGTTGGCGAACCGGGATTTAATCGCTCTGGGGGTGAGTGGCGATGGGGATACCGCATCCATCGGACTGGGTCAGTTCATACATCTGCTGAGGCGCAACCTCCCGATGATCTACATCATCGAGGACAATGGAGTGTATGGCTTGACCAAGGGCCAATTCTCCGCCACCGCCGACGAGGGCTCGCGGCTCAAGAGTGGTGTTGCGAACGATCTCCCAGCTATCGATACTTGCCTGCTGGGAATTGAGGTGGGGGCCACCTTCGTGGCCCGGTCCTTCTCCGGCGACAAGAGGCAACTGCAGGCTATTCTAAAGGCAGCCATTTCCCATCGCGGCACAGCGCTCATTGACGTGCTCTCTCCCTGTGTTACCTTCAATGACCATGAGGGTTCCACAAAAAGTTACAGCTACATCAAGGAACATGGCGAAACCTTGAGCGAAGTCGATTATATCCCCTCCTATGCAGACATTGACGTTGACTATGACCCTGGCGCCACAGTGGATGTCCAACTGCACGACGGATCCCATGTGCGCCTCAAGAAACTCCCCGCAGACTTTGACCCGACCAACCGTCTGGCAGCCATCCAACTGCTCCATGAGAGCAGATCAAAGCATGAGATTCTGACTGGGATCTTCCTCGTCGACGTCCACTCCAAGAACTTCCTGGAACTGCTCTCTCTGGTGGAGGAACCCCTGGCCTCCCTTTCCGAGCATGATCTCCGGCCCTCCGAAGGAGTATTGGAGGAAATCATGGCGGAACTACGGTAACCTTTTCATCGTTTGAATTTTCCAGCCAAAGGTGATAAATTTAATAGTAGCTCTCAGCGACATACCATTTGCAGCGTGTCAGAGGCGCGTTTATGGGAATTGAAAACGTTTTGCACCAAACCAAGATTCGTCATCTCAATTGGGCTCCTGTTGTTCGTGTAGAGTCCGGCTCCAGTATACGAGAAGTGCTTGCCACGATGCAGTCTTCCCGGGTCGGGTGTGTGCTGGTCACTGAAAACCAGAAACTCGCGGGCATCTTTACGGAAAGGGATATCATCACTAAGCTCGCCGGTAGCGACGTCGATTACTCGAGGACGGTTCGTGAATTCATGACACCTCAACCGAAGACACTGCACCCCGAGGATTCCTTTGCATCAGCAATTCAGCTTATGGATAAGGGATGTTACCGGGATATTCCACTGGTCGATCAGGAAGGCGGACTGTTGGGGAGACTCTCCGTTACAAACATCGTCGATTTCCTGACCGAACACTATCCGCAAGAGGTGTTTTCGTTATCTCCTCACCCTCGCCAGAAATTTGCAGAACCGGACGGAGCCTGAGATCCGGAGACGCTCTGTAAGGGTTGACTATTTTTGATCTTAAGGAACTTCTACCTATGTCGACTGTAGATACTGAAGACAAAGAAAAACAAATTGTCGAGCTGGAGAATGTGACGATTCGTTTTGCCGGAGACTCCGGTGACGGCATGCAGCTGACCGGGACCCAATTCACCAATACGTCTGCAATTTTTGGGAACGATATCAGCACATTGCCGGATTTCCCCGCGGAAATCCGCGCCCCCGCGGGCTCCATTCCCGGGGTGAGCGGATTTCAGATCAATCTCAGCAGCCGCGACATTCGGACTCCGGGAGATGAGCCCAATGTGCTGGTTGCCATGAACCCGGCAGCATTGAAAGTTAATTTGCCGGACATGGAGAAGGGCGGCATCATTATTGTCAATAGTGATTCATTCACAGACTTGAACTTAAAGAAAGCCGGCTATGAGCGCAACCCGCTGGAAGATGGAACCTTGGCAGGATACCGCCTTATCTCCATCCCACTCAGCGACCTCAATGCCAATGCGCTGAAGAGTCTGAACCTGGGGAAGAAAGAGGCCGAGCGCTGCAAGAACTTCTTCGCTTTAGGGATGATGTACTGGCTATACGATCGTTCCGTGGAACCCACGCTGAAGTGGATTCGTGAGAAGTTCCAAAAGAAGCCACAGATTGTCTCAGCCAACTCTTTGGCGGTGACAGCCGGCTATAATTACGCCGACACTACCGAGCTCTTTACCACCCACTACCGGGTTCGCAAGGCGGCTCTCGTCACGGGCAAGTATCGGAACATTACGGGGAATGAAGCCACAGCTCTGGGATTTATTGCCGCTTCCCAGATGGCTCACCGGCCGCTATTTTACGCCAGCTACCCTATCACCCCGGCCAGTGACATATTGCACGAACTGTCGCGTCACAAGAATTTTGGTGTGAAGACTCTCCAGGCAGAAGATGAAATCGCGGCGATGGGGGCAGCCATTGGTGCAGCTTTCACCGGGCAACTGGCCTTGACGGGCACTAGTGGTCCTGGAGTGGCCCTAAAGTCGGAAGCCATTGGTCTGGCCGTTATGACCGAACTGCCGGTGGTGATTGCCAATATCCAGCGCGGCGGACCCAGTACGGGCTTGCCGACCAAGACGGAGCAGTCCGACCTGTTGCAGGCCATGTTTGGACGCAACGGTGAGTGTCCTGTGGCAATCGTGGCTCCGGCCTCACCGGCTGACTGTTTCCGCGTGGCGTTCGAAGCTTTCAGGATTGCCACCCAGTTCATGACCCCGGTGTTTTACCTCTCCGACGGGTATCTCGGTAATGGTTCGGAGCCCTGGAGAATTCCTGCCGTTGATGAACTGCCGAAAATCAAAATCCATTTTACCACTAACCCTGAAGGGTTCCATCCGTATTCGCGAGACGAAGCAACCCTGGCCCGGCCTTGGGCGGTTCCAGGTACGCCGGGCTTGGAGCACCGGATCGGAGGACTGGAAAAGCAACACATCACGGGGGATGTCAGCTACAATCCGGATAATCACGATTATATGGTTCGCCTCCGCGCCGAAAAAATTGCTCGTATTGCCGATTTCATTCCAGAAGTTGAGGTGTTCGGAAAGCCTGAAGGGAAAGTTTTGGTGGTGGGATGGGGAGGTACCTACGGTGCCATCACCTCCGCAGTGGAGTCCTTGCAGAAGAAGGGGCGATCAGTTTCCAGCATCCACCTGCGGTATCTCAATCCGTTCCCCCAGAACCTGGGAAAGGTACTGTCGTGTTTCGAACAGGTACTGGTCCCTGAATTGAACCTGGGACAACTGCGATGGCTTTTGAGGGCCCGCTACCTGGTGGATGCAGTTGGCTTCAACAAGGTGAAAGGTCTGCCCTTTAAGATTTCGGAGTTAGTGAAGGAGATCGAAGGGTTGTTGTGAGGAAATACTAAACAATCGGGGGAACAATACTCCAATGAGTGGTAACGGACATGGAAGCGACAAAGGAAGCGCAGTCCTGGAACTAAAGCGGGAAGATTTTGTGTCTGACCAGGAGCCGCGCTGGTGCCCGGGATGCGGGGACTATTCTATCCTGGCTCAGACACTCAAAACACTGCCTGATTTGGGGATCCCCCGCGAAAAGTTCGTCTTTGTCTCGGGAATTGGCTGTTCAAGCCGTTTCCCCTATTATGTAAATACCTACGGGTTCCACGGAATCCACGGTCGGGCCCCGACGATTGCTACTGGCATCAAGGCTGCCAATCCTGACTTGTCGGTCTGGGTGATCACAGGTGATGGAGATGCTTTGAGCATCGGTGGGAATCATTTCATGCACGCCATTCGGCGCAACATCGACATCAACATCATCCTCTTTAATAACCGGATTTATGGCTTGACCAAAGGCCAGTATTCACCGACTTCCGAGTTTGGGAAAAAGACGAAGTCTACACCCTACGGTTCGATTGACTACCCGATTAACCCGTTGTGTGTGGCGTTGGTCAACGAAGCCACCTTTGTAGCTCGGTCCTTTGATGTGGATGTCAAGCAACTGGCGTCAGTCATCACTCTGGCTGCCAGGCATAAAGGGATCTCATTCGTGGAAGTGTTTCAGAACTGCAACATCTTTAACGACGGAGCATTCAAGCATTTCACCGAACGGGAATTCCGGGACGATCGAACCATTAACCTGCTGCATGGAAAACCCATGGTTTTCGGGAAAAACCATGACAAGGGGCTTCGACTCAACGGGGCCCGGCTCGAAGTGGTTCAGCTCGGTAACGGCCTTACCGAATCCGACCTTCTAATTCACAATGCAGAAGCTCCCGACCCATGCCTGGCTTTCATGCTGGCCCGGATGGACTCCCCCGAATTCCCTGTCCCTGTTGGGGTATTTCGCTCTGTGAGCAAGGCTACCTACGAGGACTTGATGGAAGAACAGGTCCAGGATTCGATCCGACGGATGGGACCCGGAGACCTCGAGAGCCTGTTAAATAGCGGCGATACTTGGACGGTGGATTAACGCACGCTCTGCGTTTCTGCCCAATAGGTGCTGGTTGAAACGTGAAGAAGGGGCGGCCTTGAGGCCGCCCCTTTGTTTATTCTCAAGGAGGTGCTATGCAATGTCCCGCTTGCGGGTTTGAAAATATCGAGGGTGCCGACCGGTGTGACGAGTGCATGGAGCCTTTGACAGGTCTGAATCTGCCCCAGCCCCAGGAGGGTGTGCAAAAACGCCTGATGGAGGACCCCATTGCACGACTAGAAACTTCTCCGCCTCATTCCTTGCCTTCTGATACCCCCGTTGCTGAGGCACTCGAACTCATGAAGGAAAAGAACATCGGTTGTATTCTCGTGGTGGACCAGCCACAACTTGTGGGGATCTTCTCCGAGAGGGATTTCCTGCTTAAGCTCGCCGGCCTCGGGAAGCCGTTGAATACGGTGGTTCTTAGAGAGGTAATGACCCCTAAACCGGTTACCCTGGAACCAGGCGATACGATCCGCTATGCTCTGCACTTGATGTCGGTGGGGGGATTCCGCCACATCCCCATCGTCGATGCCGCCCAAGTTGTCGGAATTCTATCCATCAAGCATGTCCTGCGTTATCTAAACCGGTCTGTGCTGCGCTCTGAGATCCGGAAGGCCCTGAGTCGGCCCAACGTCGGTGGCTAGCCGTGCGCGGCGTTGTTCAGTGCACCGGATTTTCCCGATACTCCGTCTCCTGACGGCAGCACATGCACAGGCCGGGGTGGTAGGTTGTGATGTTGCAGACATCGCAGAAGTAAAAAAAGTCGTACAGCTTTCCATCCCGAAAAAAACGGGATTTGATGATTTCATAAAGGGAAGAGTTCTGTATCCGTCTCAAAGTGAGTTGAAAATCCTTGCTTTGTATGCGTGGTTCAGTCCTCAAGGTCTCTAGAGATTGGTCGGATCTTAGGGCATAAACCTTACCAGCGGCATCCTTAAGACCACATGAATCTTCCTTCCCGGAACAAGCGGCCTCGCGGCCTTCCGAGTTAAGGCAGACCAGGCTTCCTCGAACGACAAGGTTTCCACGGGTCAAGTCGACGGACTGGGCAGCAATGAGTCCGGAAGTCCCGAGGTGAAGAAAGAGCCCCAGGAATCCCCAACACACCATCCTCCTAAGTCGCCAATTTTTTGTTTGCCGCATAGTCAGTATTATTATATCACCCGATAAGAACTGCCCGGAGCATGATAAACCACCAGGGGAACGATCCAGTACTCAGCCAAAGAGAGAAAGCTGACCTGCCTGGGAAAATCGGCCCCGCTCGACTTGGTGGATGGGCGTCTTAAGCTGCAGATCCTCGTGGACAGAACAAGCTTGGAGGTCTTTGCCAACGACGGCAAAGTCTCGATGACTTCCTTTGGCTTCGGATGTCGCAGGTTCGTCGGGAGGTGGGTTTGATGGAGAACCCCTCTGGGAACGCCGAGCCCCAGCTCGGCCCATCCAAAGGATGGTACAGCCGCGGCTACCTGCCTCATCGCGATCATCCGGGTTTGCTGCAGGCCATCACCTATCGCCTCGCAGACAGCCTGTCGGCGGACGCATTGGCCTGCATGGAGGCGGAGCTGCGCCTGGCAGGATCGCAACGGATGGACGCGGAGCGTCGCGAGCGGCTGGAGGCATGGCTGGATGCAGGTCATGGCTGTTGCGCATTGCGGGATCCTCGGGCGGCAAATTGCGTGGTGGACACCTGGCGTTGTTTTGCGGGGAAACGTTACGATCTGATCGCCTGGGTGGTAATGCCGAACCATGTGCATGTACTGGTCCGAGTGTATGAAGGGACCGCATTGGGTAGAATTGTCCAGTCGTGGAAGAGCTATACGGGACGGAGGATTGCGCTGTTGATGTTGGAAGAAAAATGCCGAGCTGGGGTTCAGCGATCCCAGGGGGACCGAGCTGGGGCTCGGCGATCCCAGACGGTGTGGATGCGGGAGTATTGGGACCGTTTTATCCGAAATGAGAGGCACTTTAGTGCGGCGATGTATTACATCCACCAGAATCCAGTGAAGGCGGGATTGGTGTCACATGCAGAGGATTGGCCCTGGAGCAGCGCAAAGGAGTACCGGGATGCCGAACTGGGGCTCGGCGATCCCAGGGGGACCGGGCTGGGGCTCGGCGATCCCGGTGGATAGGTCTTAGCTTGAAAGGAGAGGTTCCCGAAAAAGAGCCGCACGCCATTACGTTGTCATGGGCGGTGGTTTAAGCCACCAGGTAGCCTTTCGCCAGTTCCTGGAATTTCCTCACCTCTTCGGACTCCCATTGCTGATCCCATCCCAACTCACGGCCCATCAGCTCTGCGACAATCGGCGCCATCTCCACGGAGGCGCGGGCGTTCAGAAACAGGGCCCGGGTGCGCCGCGCCAGAATGTCCTCGACTGTCCGAGCCATTTCAAAGCGAACGCCCCATATCACTTCGGCACGGCAATAGGGCAGGGCTGGGTGTAGCCTGCTGCCGAGACTCTGATCCAGCCGGACGAGATCCTGGATTGCCGGCGCGTCGGCCCCGTACAGCGCTAGATCCCCGAACTTTTCGGCGTGCTTGTGAAAGCCGTGGATATTGAGATGACTGGTAGCACAAGGTTTCTCCATGAGCCTGGCGAGCATGGCGGCCTGGTTGACGCAGTCTTCGGCCATGTGGCGGTAGGTGGTCCATTTACCTCCCGTAATGGTAAGAAGACCACTATTGTCAATGTGGATCGTGTGGTCCCGCGACAGGGCTGCCGTGTTTTTGGCATCGCCCGATCGAACCAACGGGCGGATCCCGGCAAAGGCACTCAAGATGTCGTCTCGCATGGGGGCCTTGTGCAGGTATCTCCCCGCTGTCGTGAGGATGAAGTCTATCTCCACTTCCAGCGGGATGGGCTCCAATGATGGGCCGGTGACGGGAGTATCGGTAGTTCCCACTAGGGTGTGATTGTGCCAGGGGATGGCGAACATCACCCGCCCGTCGCTGGTATGAGGCACCATGATGGCACTGTTCCCCGGGAGAAAGGACTGGTCGAAAACCAGATGGATCCCTTGGCTGGGGGAAACCAGTGGGATACAAGACGAGTCGGCCATCCGTCGTACGGCATCGCAAAAGGCGCCACTGGCGTTAATTACGACTTGAGCGGCGATTTGCAGCTCCTGTCCGCTTTCAAGATCGCGAGCTACGACTCCATCCACAAACCCGTCACTGCCCACAGTAAGCTGAACCACCGGCATGTAGTTCAGCAGGGTGGCGCCTTGTTCGGCAGCCGTGATGACGAGGTTGATCAACAATCGGGCGTCGTCGAACTGGCCGTCATAATAAAACACCCCGCCGCGCAAGCCTTCGGTCCTGATGGTTGGTAACCTTTCCAGTGTTTCGTCTCTGGAGAGAATCTGCGATGGGCCAAATCCATATTTTCCGGCCAGCAGGTTGTAGACCTTGAGGCCGAGCCCGTAAAACGGGGCCTCCCACCAATCATAGTTCGGCACCACAAACCCTCGATCCCGAACCAAATGCGGGGCGTTCTGGCGCATCAACCCGCGCTCTTTCAGGGCCTCCATGACCAGAGAGATATTGCCCTGCTCCAGGTAACGGACTCCGCCGTGGGCCAGTTTGGTACTCCGGCTGGATGTGCCCTTGCCGAAGTCGCTCTGTTCGAGGAGCAGCACTTCGTATCCTCGCGAAGCCGCATCCACGGCAATCCCCACTCCGGTTGCGCCACCACCCACAATTACCATATCCCAGGGTTCCTTTTGAGCGCCAACACGACTCAACATCTCAGGACGGTTCACAGGATTCCTCGTGGTATCCCAGTCCAAGCAGGGAAGCTGCCGGATTATAACTCCGTCTTCGGCTGGCTGGCATCTCTTAAGGCAAACAATTTTGCTCGGATGGGGTGTCGGACCGAATTTCGGGAAGAAAGATTGGCCACCTCGCTCCGAAGGCTCTTGGGCTCCCGGGTGGGTTTCATTTGGAGGATTCGAAGGACTGGTTTAAAATATCCATCGCTGCGAGTGAAAGACTCGCTGAACGAAAACAGCGCCCTGACAAAATTCAACGATGGCGTTTTTCGCGACCGAAACAGATCTCTGCCTCCCCGATGACCTGGAGCAGACGGACGGCAGTGAGGTGTGCAGGCTGGTGGACTTGGGGCAAAGGGCCTATCCGGATGCCATGAAGATCCAGTCGCGGGTGGTCTCTCGTCGGAAGCTGGGCCATATTCCGGACTGTCTCCTTTTGGTGGAACATCCTCACACCATCACAATAGGGAGGGCAGGGAAAACGTCGAACCTATTAGTGTCTGAGGATATCCTTCGGCAACGGGGTGTCGCGTTGTATGCCACTGACCGGGGTGGGGACATCACTTATCATGGCCCAGGACAGCTGGTGGCTTTCCCCATTCTTGATCTTAAGCGCCAGCAGCGGGATATTGCATGGTATCTGCGACGGCTGGAGCAGTGCGTAATGGACACCCTCACGGATTTCGGCATCCAAGGCCAGCGGGTGGCCGGAGCAACGGGAGTTTGGATTGGCACCAGGAAGATTGCCGCGATCGGAGTTCGAATCAGCCAGTGGGTTACTTCTCACGGACTGGCGCTGAACATCAACACGGATCTGGACTACTTCCGGTTGATCATCCCATGTGGCCTTTCTTCCAGGGGGGTAACTTCGCTCGTGCAGGTCCTGGGTCGGCAGGTGAACATGCAACAGGTGAAGGAACGGTTGGGTGGTCATTTTGGCCAGGTGTTTTCAAGGCGTATGCAAGTGTTTTTGAAGTCAGACGAGTTTCAGGATTGAAAGGGGCTAGAATATACCAATCGGAAACCGGGTGATGTGCGATTCACCAAGGAGTCTGCATCCATGAACATGGGTAGCCAACTGATGCTCGACATGCTGTACTACATGTCTCTGGCCAGGGAGATGGAAAATCGCATCGAGCGCAAGTTGTATCGGCAGGGGAAGATTCTCGGGGGAGTCTATGTGGGGCGCGGCCAGGAGGCAATTGCCGTGGGATCCTGCATTCAACTGGAACCGGAAGACTGCGTCTGTCCTTCCCACCGGGATATGGGAGCCTACCTGATTCGAGGATTTTCTCCGCATACCATCTTCGCCCAGTACCTGGGGCGAAAAACCGGTCCCGCACGGGGCAAGGATGGCAACCTGCATATGGGCGACATGGGGAAAAGGACGGTGGCCTTTGTGAGCATGCTGGCCGACACGGTTCCGGTGGCCGTGGGGATCGGGATGGCCTACAAAATGCGAGGTCAGAAGAATGTGGTTTTGTGCTATTTCGGGGAAGGCTCTACCAGCCGGGGAGATTGGCACGAAGGACTGAACATGGCTTCAGTTCAAAAAGTGCCGGTGGTGTACATCTGCAACAACAACCAGTATGCATACTCCACTCCCTTGGACAAGCAGATGGCCGTGGCGAGCGTAGCTGATCGGGCCCAGGCCTACGGCATGCCTGGCGTCTCGGTGGACGGCAACGATGTGATTGCTATTTACGAAGCGACCCGCTCGGCCATTGCCAGGGCTCGAGCAGGAGAGGGCCCCAGCTTGATTGAGTGTCGAACCTTCCGCATGACCGGGCATTCGGCGCATGACGATGCCAGTTATGTTCCGAAGGAGCAATTTGAAGAATGGGAGAAGAAAGATCCCCTCCGCCGTTTGGAGGCCCGCTTGCTTCAAGACAAGGCTGCCAGTGAAGAGGAGTTGAAGCAATTGGGTGCCCGCATTTCCAGGGAAGTCGACGAGGCCCTGGCCCTGGCGGAGGCGGACCCTTATCCTGAGCCGTTGGAAACGCTGCAAGGTGTTTATGCAGATTGGACCATGGAAGCCCCGCTGGCGTTTGCCGGTCAATTCTTTGCACAGGAGGACCGATAGACAGGCCTATGGCAGCCGTCACTTACTTGGAAGCCATCCGTCAGGGTATTTGGGAAGAGATGGAGAGAGATCCAGAGGTCTTCATTCTCGGCGAAGACATTGGAGTCTATGGAGGGGCCTTCCGGGTGACTGCGGGGATGTTGGAGCACTTTGGGGAAAGACGGGTGATTGACACACCCATTTCGGAATCGGCCATTGTGGGCGCGGCAATCGGGGCAGCCTTAATGGGGATGCGGCCCATTGCGGAAATGCAGTTTGCCGATTTTATCTCGTGCGCGTTTGACCAGATCACCAACTTCGCGGCCAAGTGCCGCTATCGTTGGGGGGCGGGAGTTCCCATCGTGATCCGTGGCCCCTCCGGGGGAGGAGTGCACGGCGGTCCCTTTCACTCTCAAAACCCCGAGATGTATTTTGTTCACACCCCCGGGCTCAAAGTGGTGGCGCCTTGCACGCCTTATGATGCCAAAGGCCTGATCAAATCGGCAATTCGCGACGACGACCCGGTCATTTACTTCGAGCACAAGTTCCTGTACCGGCGCATCAAGGAAGAATTGCCGGTAGAGGATTTCCTGGTCCCCATTGGCAAGGCGGATATCAAACGGAAAGGCAGTGACCTCTCCATCATCAGCTACGGCGCTATGGTTCACCAGGCGCTGGAGGCGGCTTCGACTCTGGCTCAGGAAGAGATCTCGGTGAAGGTGGTGGATTTGAGGACCTTGGTGCCCATGGACAAGGAATGCATCCTGGAGTCCGTCAAGAAGACCAGCAAGGTGATCCTGCTTCACGAGGATACCCGGACCGGCGGAATCGGCGGGGAACTGGCGGCCATCATCAGTGAGGAAGCTTTTGAGTATCTGGACGGCCCCATCATGAGAATCACGGCTCCCGACACCCCCGTGCCGTTCAGCCCTCCCCTGGAGGAATTCTTTCTTCCGAAGGCCTCCGACATTGTCCGCATAGCCAGGCAGCTGGCAGCGTATTAGCGTGCGGCAAGGGACAAGGTTCAGGGAAAAAGGGGAAGAGGGGAAAAGGCGAAAAAAAGACGTGGAAAAGGGGAGAGAGCACACTTCTGCTTCTTTCATGAAAATGCGAGTTTTGGTAGCCACGACAAACCGCTTTTGGTTTGTCGTGGGCTTTTGACCACATTTGAGAAGCCCACGATGAATTCAGAGTACGAATCATCGTGGCTACTCCTGCCATTTTCATCCGCGGTGGTGAACTTGAAAAGGTCATGAGGCACTCTCTACTAATCACTGACCACTGACCAAACAACACTGACCGCTATTCTCAGGAGAACAGAATGCCGACAAACGTGATCATGCCGCAGATGGGGGAGAGCATTTTTGAAGGAACGATCACCCGCTGGTTAAGAAAGGTGGGCGAGCCGGTGTTGCGCGATGAGCCGCTCTTCGAGATCTCGACGGACAAAGTCGATTCTGAAATCCCGGCTCCCGCTGGCGGTGTTCTTTCCGAAATCCGGGTCAACGAGGGAGAGACGGTCGAGATTAACACGGTAGTCGCCGTAATTGGGGACGGACCCGAAGTGGGTTTGCCTTCCCTCGAGAAGCCGACCGATACAGCCCATGCCGGAATCTCCGAAGGCACCGTTATCCATCCCATCCAGACTCCCCCGGCGGTTCCGTCCGAAGTTCATCAGGAGCCACAAGCCATCCGTTCGTCTCCTCTGGTCCGCAAGATTGCGAGGGAGGAGAAAGTGAACCTAGCGAAGCTGGAAGGCACGGGGCTGCGCGGCAGGATCACCAAGAAAGATATCCTCAGCCACCTATCCGGGCTGCAGATATTGCCCACGCCTCCTCTCGCAGGACTACCTCCCACGGGGTTTAGTGCCTCTGCCGGGATCTTGGCAGACCGCACCGATATCGTTCCGATGTCTGCGATGCGCAAGAGCATTGCCGAACATATGATCGCCAGCCGGCGATCTGCCGCCCATGCCACCACGGTGTTTGAGGTGGACATGAGCCGAATCGTGTCCCTAAAACAACAACACGAGCAGGAGTTTCTGCGTCGAGAAGGAATCAAACTTTCCTATATACCGTTCTTCATTAAGGTGGTGGCCGCCACACTGAAAGCTGTCCCAATTCTGAACGCCTCCGTAGTGGACTACACTGTCATCTACAAGAAGGACATCAACATTGGTGTGGCGGTAGCGTTGGATGGGGGATTGATCGTCCCCGTCGTAAAGAATGCAGACGAGAAGAGCTTCCTGGGAGTTGCCCGGACGGCTGTCGACCTGGCGGATCGGTCCCGCCGCAAGAAACTGACGCCGGATGACGTACAGAACGGCACTTTCACAATTACCAATCCCGGCGTTTTTGGGAGCCTCCTGGGGGCACC
>JBGPHY010000056.1:0-15302 GCA_041484625.1 Terriglobia bacterium
TCACCCTTTATGACGTTCGTCGGAACAGCCCGGGTAAACCCAAGCTTCCACTCCTGGTTTTGGCGGAATTGCTCGGTTGCACGGTGCCGAGCCTGGATTTCTCTACTTGGTATCTTAAAGAAAAGGGGCTAGTCAAAGTAAATGAGTCGGCAGATTTCTGTATTACAGTAGCTGACGTTGACTTCGTGGAGAAGGACTTGCTTGACCTAGACAACCGAAAGCAAGTGTTGTCATTGCCCGCAGCTCGCCATGAACAATCAGGCACCTCAAATTGAAATTCAGGAGATACAAGCATGCCTACTCACCAGGAACTGGTTCATGCCCTCGGACAGGTGTGTTCCAGGGTTCAGAAGATCAAGGAAAGGGTCGCTGAAATCGACCAGCAGATTAAAAACTCATCTGTCAACAATGTGGACAAGATTGAAGCGGAACTGGTTGAGCTGAGAAACGACTACTACGAAGTCCAAGCCCGTGAGTTGCTAGGTGAGTATGACAGCAAGGAGAAACGTGAAATCGAAGACAAGATCTCCGCTGCCGAAAAGCGCCTGAAGACGGAGGGCGGGATCCTGCACAATCTTTTGGGTATTCGTCACGCCCTAGAGGCAGAGTTCAAAAACACCCAGGGGCTGGAAGAGCAGTACCAAGCTGCACTTGAGAAACTGGAGTTTGAGAATATCCAGGCCGATCGACAAAAGCTTGCAGAAGAGATTAACCGTTTCAGTGTTCAAATGAAGGATCTCTTCAGACGAGTGGCAGATTACAATTCGGCCACACTGAGTTCAGCTTCCAAGCTGTTAAACCGCGAATACCAGCTTAAGGGATACCCCGACGGGATCAAGGGAAATGGTGCGGGGCAGGAGCAGGTCCTCCTGCTGGCCCAACCCTTAGACCTCAACTTGGTCAAGAACACCCTGGCAGAGACACTTTCGGAAATCGCTTCGAACCAATTGTCTTCCTGAACGGCTGGAGGGGAGAAGAAGGATGGCTACTATCCGCTTGCATGCTTATATGCCACCGTCCCGCGCCCGTCTTGTGGGTAACCGTGGTCCGTCCATGTCCAGTCCTGTAAATCAATTGCAGGAAATCCCATCTATTTGAGCGGCTGGTTATCAGGAAACAGTGCGCAACAATTTTGAAACTGCCCCATCCAAGCTCCAGTAGGTAAGTCCCTTCCTCTTTTGAGAAAATACTATCCAACCTATTGCAGACAGGAGTGGGTGACACTCCTTTCTCAACCTCCCTCTCTCCCTGGATCAGTGCCCAACAAGAGTGTCAAGAACTTGGTGAATTTCATCTATCCAATTGAAAATAATATGGTTGAATAATAAGGATCGAGAGCAAGATTCTGACTTCAAGATCAGCCCTTGCTGCTAATGAAAACGGCGATTGAATTGCTGTAACGTATTGTGAATACAAGCTAACTTGTTGAAGCTAAGCACCAATACGTGGAAAGACGGTCCTTGCTGAAATGCTAACTCGACTCAAGACACTGGTAGTTCTCTCAGATTCACGACTCCGCAAGGAATATCGGAATTTGCTGGCGAAGGTGGAATACGCAAGAATTGAAAAAGAGCTGTTTTTCGAAGATTCCCTTTTAGACTCGGGGAAGTGGGAGGAGATCGGTTCTTCCGAACCAGACGTGATTCTCGTGGACCTGCCAAGCTCCACGGATGTAGCTCGCAGGATTTTATCCCAAATCCAGCAGCATCACCCGGAGATTCCCTTATTGGCAGTGGGGGAATCGCCAAACCCATCCGTCCTTATTGAGGCCATTCGGTTCGGAGTTAAGGAATACCTGTCCAAGCCGTTAAATTATAAAGAATTTGAAGAAGTGTTTCGCCTGCTCCATGGAAACTTATGTGACACTCTTCCGGAAAGAATCTCGGGGATTGTTCTTTCGGTTATCAGCTCGAAGGGTGGGACTGGATCGACCACCCTTGTCAGCAACCTTGCAGTTTGCCTGAGCCGAACTACCGGGAAGAAAACGCTGGTTATTGATCTCGATACACAACTGGGGAATTTGGCTGACTACTTTGGAATCAAAGACAACCGTTACTTGTTTCAGGAGGAGTCGACACCTGAATCGTGGGAGTGGGATCATGTGTTCCGAACCATTGTCACGCACGAATCCAGCGGTATTGATATCCTATCTCTCACTAAGAGCTATTCCCGAAAAACTCGTCCTTGCCCCTTGGAATTCAAGAAAATTCTGATGGACCTTCGGGCCGAATACGATTACATCCTGGTGGATACAACGAATGCTCTGGAGAACAACACAGTAGCAGCACTTGACCTTTCGGATGAGATTCTCCTGATTTCCAAGTCCAGTCTGCCCGCCTTGCGAAACACTCAGCGGCTCCTGCATGTGTTTCATCGGCTAGGATATGATCGGGGTAAGATTCGGGTCTTAGTCAACCGATATTCGAAGAAGGACGAAATCAATGTCCCGCAGTTCGAAAAGGCCCTGGGATTTGAAGTGTTCTGGACCATCCCCAATGATTTCAAGTCCTTGATAGCTTCGATTCAGTCCGGGATTCCTCTAACCGCAATCAACCAGACTCTGCCCTTCTCCAGGGCACTTTACGAAATGTCCGCTCAAGTTGTTGGCCAGCCTATAAGACAGCCATCCAAATCGCCCGGAGTCGGCGCCCTGTCGCGAATTAAAGAAACCGCCTGTCCAACTACCGCACTCACGACACTCAAACTCTCCAACCTCTGATTAAACAGCATAAACTGCTTGGCTCCAGGTACCGATGAGTACTACTTAGAGGCAAGGAGTGTGCAAATGCAAAAAATCCTTATTCGTACGGTGGTTGTCCTACTCTACCTGGTTGGCGGGTTTGGAGTCATCGCATTGGCTCAGAAGATATCCGCTCAAGTCAGTCCGCCTGTTGAGAGTCGCTCCAATCAGTTTTTGTATGCCCCCAGTGCTGACAGCGGATTGGGTAGCATAGAGCGAATTCAGCAGTTCCAAAAACTGGTCGATGACAAAGACTACGAAATCAACACCTCCTTTCGCGTCCCGTCAATCAACGGTGGTGAGCGGTTGGACCGGGAAATCCGGGACAAAGCTCAGAAGTTGGACGAGAACCGGTTCAAGATCGAAAGAACTGTCCGGAATGTCGACACCGACGGGAAGTTGAAAACCGTTGAGATTGTAAACGAGGATCATACCAAAAATGGAAATGTCGATGAGATCCAACGAGCAACGTTCCGTCCTGATTTGAATGGCAGGATGCAGGCACAGACTGTGGAACAGGCCACCATTACCTCCCTCTCAAAAAAGGAAAAACTCGTGGAAAAATCGGTTTACCGGCTGGATGTGGACGGGAAGCTTTCTCTATCGGAGATGGAGGAGGGGAGCGAAAGACAAGTCGACGGGAACACCACAGTGAAGGAAACGAGCCGTCAGGCCAAAGATCCTAACGGGGCTATGAGCAGAATAGTTACTACAAAGGAGACTACGACCAAGCCCGATCCCACCTCGCTCCAAAAGGAGACCATCATCCAGCGGGCAGATGAAGCCGGCCGTTTGGCTGTTGCGGAAAAAGTACTGGAGACCCAGTCGGAAAGCCCCGACGGGACTCGGAAATATCAACGTCTGGTGGAGAGTCGGAATGTTCCTCTCCGTTCTCGCAGTGTGGATAGCCGTCAACTGATACTCTACCAGCGAGTTACGGGCGAGGAGAAAAGACTCTCTGACGGATCGATACAAAACACCATCCAAACTGAATCCCTGGATCCAGTGAATCCCTCTAACGGCCTGCGTTTGAACGAGATCGTCACGGAGACTGCCCGTCCTACGGAGAACGGCAAGGTTTCCGTAGAGAGAGTGGTGAAAGTCAGAGATGTGAATGGGAATTACGTGGTCTCTCAAAGGATGACCCAGATCGTAGAACCTGTCCACTAGTTAGTCGAAAAGGGCCCCCGGCCATCTCCCCGAAGCAAATGAACATTTCAAGAATCCAGCTGCCCCTTGTCCTGCAGCTATTGCTCTTTCTGAACCTGAGTTTGCCGGCGGATGTAATCTACCTTAACGACGGAAGCATCCTCGTGGTCGAAAAAGCCTGGTTGGAGGGCGATCAGGTGAACTACCAGACCTCTTCCGGCCTCAAGAGCCTACCGAAAAGCCAGGTCCGGAAGATTCAGGCACAGAAGGCCGCTGCCACGGCGCCGCCAGAGACAAGGAGGTATGGGATCGCGGTTGAGTCTCCACTTGTTGCTGACGGCCCGGGGCGGAAAGTCAGTCTCGGCATTTCACCCAAAGTCGAAACTGAAGAAATCTCTGAAGAGATCGTAGACCGTTTGAGGGCCAACCTGAAAGCAGATCCCCAGGACGTTCGCTCCAGGAGTGAACTGGTCTCAGCCTTGAACTCGCTGGGAGCCCTCCAATATTTGAGGGGTGATTATGCTGGGGCAAAATTCCGCATCAGGCAAGCTCTGGTCCTGGAACCAAAGAATCCTCGAATCCTGGTGAATGCCGGACTTGTCCATTACCAGTCGGGGGAATACCGGGAGGCCGAAGAAGTTCTGCTCACTGCCACGCAGCTGGAACCTAACAACCAGGAGGCCCGATATCTTCTGGCAGAAGCTTTCTATGCTCAGGACAAGATTGCCATGGCCATCACGGCATGGAAAGAGACACTCCAGCTCGGACCTTTCCCGGTTGCGTCCAGCAGGTTGAAAAAGGCGGAGGAGGAAGCCGGGATTCACAGCCAACTCGGCGCCCTGAGCAGCGCCCATTTTATTTTGCGGTATGACCGGGAGGTTTCGGACTACCGCCTGGGGCAGGAAATACTTTACGCACTGGAACGCAATTATCGACGATTGAACCTCGACTTGGTCTCGAACCCTCCGGCCACAGTGACCGTGATTGTTTACCCTACCCGCGCCTACTTTGACGTTACCAGAGCACCCCGCTGGTCCGGCGGTTTGTATGATGGAAAGATTCGTCTACCGACCAAGGGACTGACTTCAGTGACGCCCGACATTGAGGGCGTGTTGGTACACGAGTTGACGCATTCCTTCATTGCGGCATTGGCGGGAAACCATTTTCCCAGTTGGCTGAATGAAGGCATTGCCCAATTTGAGGAGGGGAAAACTGCTTGGCCGCAAAGTGGTATGTTGACCTAACTCCAGAAGCGGGATCAGCTCATTCCCTTGGCCAAGCTGTCGGGGGAATGGGCCTCTCTTCCTGAGGATGCCGCCGGACTCGCCTATCTGCAGGGGTTATCGGCGGTCGAGTTCCTTACGGCCAGGAATGGACGCCAGGCCCTAGGCCTCATCCTCGACCTTCTCCACCAGAAGTACAACCTCGAAAACGCATGGCAAACTGCGACCGGGCAATCTTTGGCTGACTTCGAAAAGGCGTGGAGAACATCCCTATCCACAAACTCCCGGTAGCCTCCCGATGATTCTTTATCCAGTTCAACGGCGCGACCAGTCGTCTTAAGATGGATGGCAGATTGGATGGAAGACTCGTGTGGAATTCAGTCGCCGCCCTGCTGGCTATGACAGTGTGCCTCCACGAGACATATTGTTTCATATCTCTAAGCTGAAGGCCGGGTACATGAGCTTTGAATCCGTTGCGAAAATCGTTCAGCAGGCTGGCCAGGCACTCAGTGCTGCTCACGCCAAGGGGATTTGCCATCTCGACCTGAAACCCGGGAATATCATGTTCCAGGATTTAGGGGAGGGGGAAACAAGGTGCCGCCTGCAGTCTTCACCGAGAGCGTCCGATATTGGCGGAATGCAACACTAAGCCGGTCCAGATCTGCTTCTCATCAACTTCTGTTCCAGCAAGGAGACATAGGAGTCATACTCTGCCCGGATCTGGGAAATCTCCCGGTCTTTTTCAATTCCCAAGACTCGCCGCAGTTCTTCTTCTCTGTCTTTCCAGGAAGCTTCTCGCAGCCCCTCTTGTCTTTGGGCTTCCTTCAACTCGAACTGCAGGGCACGGATGCGGACCAGCGCTGAACCTCGAACAGCAATGAAGAAGATTAGAAAAACCAGAACGTGGTAGGCTGCCACCAGCACAAGCAGCACAATCCACTCACTGGAGTCCAGAAGCGAGAAGGCATAGCGCATTTTTTCATACACGTTGGCGACCTTATCCATGGCTACCCCTATTTGACAAAGTAACTGTTGCAGGCATCATCGATCAGCTCCTTGGTCAGCGACGGGGGAGTTTCCAGGTAGCGTGCGATGTCACTGACCTGCTCAATGATGTCCCTGGGGTGGCAGCACCTCAACTCGAGGTTGAATTTCCTGTAGTACTCACTCTGGATATAATCCACGATAATCGGGTTGTATGCAATATCCTTCCCCCGGCAGTAATTCTTGAAAATTTCCTTGTACTCATCCATCGACGGGTTGTTGAAGTGGATCTTATAGCGGATGCGCCGAAAGAAGGCCTCATCGACCAACTCCTGGGGCCGCAAGTTGGTTGAGAAAATGATCAGGGTGTCGAAGGGCAGCTCGAATTTTTTCCCTGTGTGCAGGGTCAAATAGTCTACGCGCTTTTCCAGGGGGACAATCCAGCGGTTCAACAGGTCCTTGGGCCTCACTAACTGACACCCGAAGTCGTCAATGAGGAAGACGCCCCCATTGGCCTTCACCTGGAAGGGGGCTTCGTAGAACTTGGAGATCGCATTGAAGGAGAGGTCCAGCATTTCCAGCGTGAGTTCTCCGCCGGTGAACACAAACGGCCGGCGGCAGCGGACCCAGCGGTGGTCATGGTCGTCTTCGTCGGAAAGGAGTGGCGAGCGGTAACCATTAGCGTCCGGAATTTTCTCTCCACCAAAGGGCTTATGATTAATGGGATCGAAGATGGTAATCACTACGCCGTCGACATCAATGGCATAGGGGATGTAGATATCTCCACCCAGCATATGTCCGATGGCTTCAGACACCACGGACTTCCCGTTTCCAGGGGCGCCATAGACAAACATCGACTTGCCCGAATTGATCGCCGGCCCGAGCATGTCGAGCATTTGTTTTCCCAAGACCAGGTGTGAGAAGGCCCTGGAAATCGTCTCCCGGGTGATATAGGAGCGGGCTGAGGCCTGCTTATAGACCATTTCGCAATACTGCGCGAGAGGCACCGGGGCCGGGCCGGTGTACTGATTAATCTCCAAATACTCACGCGCCCGATCGCGCCCCTGGGAAGTGATGGAGTACTTGTAGGCCGCTTTCCCAATGCCTGCCATTCCCTTAACTTCGCACATTCGTTCACTCTTAACGAAATCGATCAGGTCATCAACGATGGTGTATGGCAAGCGAAGCCGCTGAGCCAGGTAGGAACCGGTTACTTCCCCTGCGTAGTAGAGAATCTTGACAATCAGGTGAATCAGCATGTCCCGGTTCAGTCCGACCTCCTTCAAACTTACGGGCGTCCGGGGAGTGTATGAAACACACTTCACGGGAGGCTCTTCGGTCTTTTCTTCTTTAACGATGACTTCGTTTTCCATGAACAATTCCCCTCAACCTCGTTTGGATTCCCCTTTGGAAACCTTTTCCTTTTCCTGTGAAACCTTCAAGGCTTTGGCCTGAATGTAATTCTGAACGGCCAACTTATAGAACGGCCGGAGTCGGATGGCTTTTTTGAACTGCTCCATAGCCTCGTCCGGCCGGCCGAGTTTCAACAGGACCAATCCCAAATTGTTGTGCGCGCTGGCCTCGTCGCCTCCGAAGCGAAACTCCTCGAACGCCCGGTCGAGGCTGCCGGTCAAGCCATACGCCAGTCCCAGATTGTTGTGCGCCACTTTGTTCTCCGGGTTGAGGCGGATAGCCTCTTCCCCGTGAAGAATGGCATCTTGATACTCCTCTTTTCTCAGATAGGCAAAACACAGGTTGCTGTGCAGGTAATCCAGATCTCGCGCCAGAGTGAGTGCCTTCCGATAGCAATTGAGTGCCTGATCCAGGTCCCCCAGGTCATCGAAGTAAGCTCCAAGTGAGTTCCAAGCCGAGACCGAATCCGGCTTGAGCTGGACCACTTTTTGCAGATCTAAGGTAGCTGACCGGACATCGCCCCAGTCTTTCGAGAGCTTGGCGCTGGCTTCCAGGTATTTGACATTATTGGGATCGAGCTGTATGGCTTTTTGAAATTCCTCATGGGCCTTGTCCAACACCCGATACCGGTGGTAGCAGGCAGCTAGTTCAAAGTGGGCTACGGCGCTTGCCGGATGCTCCTGGATTCGAGCCTGCAGACTGGCAAACTCCGGGACTTGTTCCTCCAAAAGGCTGGCGTTAAGAGCCTGAGTTTTCGCCCGGACGGAGGTCTTGGCAGGATCGGCAGATGAGGAGTCCGCGGCGTCCGTCAAGGCCTGGGTCGTGCGGTGACGGGAGGCTTTCTGGGCCCCCTTTTTCCCGTGCGAATGTGGGGAACCGCGAATGAAGGAGGAGTTGTCGCTGCCCAACGGCCGGCTTTCGCCCGCAAAGCCGAAGCTCGCAAGTTCAACAATGGCCAGCAGACCCGCCATGAGAAGCCTGGTGAGCAGTGGACGACAGCGGAAGGAGTTCACTTGACCCAGCATAATAATCCTCATCCCTGCAGGAACTGTACCCGGTCTCCCAGACAAGTCCCTGACAAGTGCACTGTCTCAGCCGGCAGTTCCAACACACCTCTGGCCTTGGCAACATGCCTCGACACCCGGAAGGGTTTCATGTTTTCCACCAGATGCACGATGGTCCCGTCCTTGTCGAGGAAGAGGGCATCGATGGAAAAACGCATCCACAGCGTGTGAATGCTCTGGCAAGGAGTAATCCACAGGCCCTCCCCTCGGTGGAAGCGTCTCCTGCCCATCAGGCCGATCAGGCTGGAGAAGAAATTCCCTGCAACCTTCAGGTCATCAGCCAGTCCCTGGTCTCGGGAAATGTTTATGGCGCGCATGGTCGGCCAGTGCTCGATTCTCCAAACAACAAGCGGACAGACCTCCTGTTGAAGGGAAAAACAAGGGTTAGCGAATTCCCGGCTGTTAACCAAGGCATAGGCTCTCAGGGTCTCTGCCCGGAGAGCCGGCAGCCCCTGGCTGGCATTGACAACTAGGATTTGGAGGCCCTACGCTTGATCACAACGACCAACAGCAGGAGAAAGACGATGAAAAGAATCAGCTTGATGAGTCCAGCTGGCGACATTGGATATCTCCTTTCTAAGGTATGAACGATTCAGGTACCCAATTCCTACTATCCCCCGATGGCGGGAAAGAGCTGTGTGATGATTTTGATGACACCGGGTCCCAGGATGACGACAAACATCGCCGGGAAGATCAAGAATACCAAAGGGAAGACGAGTTTGACCGACACCTTGTGAGCCCGTTCCTCTGCGCGCTGCCTTCTCTTGGTTCTCAGGGCGTCTGAGTGGATTCTCAACGACTGAGCGATGCTGGTACCGAACTTGTCGGTCTGGATCAGCATTGAGACCAGTCCACTGAGGTCCTCGACTCCGGTCCGGTCGGCCAGGTTACGCAATGCCTCTTTCCTGGGTTTTCCGGCACGCAGTTCGAGGCTAACCAGGTGCAATTCGTCACAAATGTCGGGATGAGTGACCCGCAGTTCCTCACTGGTTTTCAGGATAGCCTGATCCAACCCGAGTCCCGCTTCCACGCAGACCACTAACAAGTCCAGGGCATCCGGCAGAGCCAATTGGATCCTCTCCTGCCGTGCCGTAACCCGGGTGGACAAGATGAAATCGGGAAGGATGTAGCCACCCCCTACGCAAACGGCCAAGGTAATGAAGACGTTTTCTGTTGGCATCGCCTTCAGGACACCGGAAAACAAGACCACCATTAAGGTCACCAAAATCAATGCCATCTTGATGCCGAAAAACACGGTTATGGCCGAGCGGTTTCGATATCCGGCTCTCATCAGCTTCTTGGCTGTGGCCCCAATTTCCTTGGGCGATTTGGGAATCAGCTTGCTAAGGGGCTCAAATATCTTTTCAACACTGGTTTCGCGTCTGGTGGTCAGTGGACTTCCCCCGTAGGCGCGGAAGGGGTTGGACCTCTCCAAATCTGTCAATCGATCGGAGAGCGGCGATTTCTTCCTGAGCAGGATGAACTGCAGGAAAAAGACCAGCGAAGCCGCCAGGATAAATGTTAAAACTGTAATCAAGATTAGCATACCCAACCCTCCCGGCCCTTATACCTTGATGTTGACGATTTTCCGGATCACGATATACCCAAGGACCTGGCAGAACGCAGCTGCGGCCACCATGTAGTGTCCCGTTTCAGTCTTAAAGAGGCCACTCATGTAATCCCAGTTCATCATGGAGAGGATGATACCCATCCCAATCGGAGTCGCAGTCAGGATGTATCCAGTCAACCGTCCCTGCGCGGAAAAGGTGCGGACTTCGCCCATGATCTTGAATCTCTCCCGGATGACGTGAGACAGATTGGTAAGGATCTCCGCCAGGTTGCCGCCGGTCTCTTTCTGCATGAGAACCGCGGTCACGAAGAACTTCAAATCCAGGAGAGGAATCCGGTCCACCATGTTAAAGAGAGCCTGCTTCAGCGGTAATCCAAAGTTCTGTTCGTCGTAGGTAATACGGAATTCTTTGTTGATCGGGTCCGGCATTTCATCGGCGATCATCTCGATCCCTGTGTTGAAGGCATGACCGGCCTTGACCGCCCGAGTGAGCAGGTCGAGAGCTTCCGGAAAGAACTCTTCAAATCGCCGGAATCGTCTCTTCCGTTTGTAGAGGATGAGGAACAGGGGCTGCAGGCCCAGGAAAACGCCGATGACGATGTTTACCGGCGGCATGGGAAAGAAACGATTAGAGGCTACATACCCCAGAGCGACTAACACCAGTGAAAACAAGATAAAGGTGCTGACCTTGACCCTCAGGTCTGCCTGGGTAATAAGTCTCTTTAGCCGGTTGGTGTGTGAGAATTGCAGCAGCACCCGGTTGAGGGCCGGAACGTCACTCAAGAGCTCATTTTTGAGCAGGTCGAGTTCAGGGGAAGGTTCCCTTGAGCCGGCCTGGGAGATGGCTTCGAGTCGTCCTTTAATCTTCCGCCGCTTTTCCTGCTCGGGCAGTTCCCAGATGAAGAAGTAGATGGCGCCGACAAAAATGACGGCCGTGATGAAAATCCCAATGGAAATCAATACCTGGTCCATGGAGAACTCCGAAGGTTATCTCTTGAAATCCGTAACGTTGTCAAACATGCTGGCGGGCAGATGAATGCCGGAGTACTTGAGCCGCTCGGAGAACTTCGGGCGAATGCCAGTCGGCCGGAACCTGCCGAGCACCTTCCCTTTCTCTCCGATTCCCACCCGCTCGAAAACGAAAATATCCTGCATTGTGACGATATCGCCTTCCATCCCCACTACCTCAGAAACACTCATGATTTTCCGTGTCCCATCACTCAACCGTGAGGCTTGAATAACCACGTCGATGGCCGAAGCAATCTGCTGCCGCATGGCTTTATCGGGAAGATTCAGATTAGCCATGGAAATCATGGTCTCCAGCCGCGACAGAGCATCACGGGGAGAATTAGCGTGAATGGTGGTCAACGATCCGTCGTGACCCGTGTTCATGGCCTGAAGCATATCCAAAGCCTCTTCCCCGCGGACTTCGCCGACCACAATTCTATCCGGTCTCATACGCAAAGAGTTGATCATCAGTTGGCGTTGGTGAATCGCGCCTTTACCCTCGATGTTGGGGGGACGGGTTTCCAAGCGGACTACGTGAGCCTGGTGCAACTGTAACTCGGCGGCGTCTTCAATGGTGACGATGCGTTCGTCGTCAGGAATGTAGCTGGAGAGGCAGTTCAGCAGAGTGGTCTTACCGGATCCGGTGCCGCCGGAGATCATCACATTCAACCGAGACTTGACGATCCCTTTTAACAGTTCCAGCATGGCGGGCGTCAAGGTGTTGTTGTTGAGCAGGTCATCGGCGGTCAGCGGGGTGGTGCCGAAACGGCGGATTGAGAGGATCGGGCCATCAATTGCCAAGGGCGGGATGATGGCATTGACACGGGAGCCGTCCGGCAGACGAGCATCCACCATGGGCGAGGATTCATCCACTCGCCGGCCCACAGCTGAGACGATCCGGTCAATGATCTGCATCAGATGGGGATCATCCTTGAATCGAACGTCGGTCAACTCCAGCTTTCCTTTGCGCTCGATGTAGACCTGTTTGTGGGTATTGACCAGGATATCGGAGATGCTGGAGTCTTTGAGTAAGGGCTCCAGTGGGCCCAAGCCCAGGACTTCGTCCAGTACTTCGTTGACCAGCTTCTCTCTCTCCAGCAAACTCAACGGGGTGATTTCCTCTACCACCAATGTCTCCACAATCTTTCGGATTTCATTGCTGAGGACCGGTTTGGTCAAGCTGGCAATGCTCTCCAGGTTCAGCTTGTCGAGCAGCTTACGATGAATGCCATGCTTCAGGTCCTGGAAATGATTGACCGAAATGGTCGAAGCGGTCTTGGTTAACCGCTCGTTCCATGAGGAGCGGTCCCCGCTTGGGTTCGTGTCTTTGCCAAAAAATCGTGTATCGCCCATTCAATACCACCTTCTTGCTCTGGAACTGCTCACAGCCGGTATTTCGTGGTTTTCGGGAACCCTAGCGAGACGCCGTTGCAGAACCCTGATGGCCCGCCAGGCTGGAACCCCGTCCTTCACCGGCTAGTTTCATTTCTTGAGAAAACTCAATAGTCCTTTTTTCTTCTCCGGCACTTTCACCGGTTGGATCTTGGCCACATGCTGGACAAAGTGGGTAAAGGACCCGGCAATCTCTGTGTGGTTCACGCTTGACAGCGGAACCCCGCTGTTGATGGAGCTGATGATGGTGGGCCAATCATTTGGGAAAAACCAGCACACCGGGAAATTCAAAGTTTCCTCAATGTCCTTCCCTCGGATCTCCAGGCTCTTCTGGTAGCGGTTGATCAACAGCTGAATCTTCTCTTTCTTGTAGCCCATCCGCTCAAAGATTGAGAGGCAGCGTTGAGCGTTGCGAAGGGAAGGCAGGTCCGTGTTCGAGATAAGGAATATGGTCGAAGACTGGTCAAGCGCAGCTACCGTGTAATCATCAAAAGAATTGGAGGTGTCGACAATCACATACTCATAGTTGCCCTTGAGAAATTGAAGGATTTGACCGACCTGGGAAGCGCTGACGGATTCCACCTTGTCCAGAGAATCCGGGGCCGTCAGCACATCCAAACCCGAGGCGTGCCGCTTGACGAACCCTTTCAGCAGCGAGGGATCCATGCGATGGATGTTGTCGGCAACATCAACGATGTTGAAGGACGGTTTGATTCCCAGGAAGAGCGACACCTCCCCTAATTGCATATCCAGGTCCACCAGAATGGTGGGCTTCTTGGTTTGTTCCGCCAGGCTGACTGCGAAGTTAGTGGAGATCACTGTCGACCCGGTCCCGCCCTTGGCGCTGAAGAAGGTGAAGCATTTTCCGTATCGCTTCTTCTCCCGACTCACAACGGCATGAACCTTGCTGACCCGTTCGATGGCCTCAAACAAGGGGATACTTTCAACGGGTCTGGAGAGGAATTCTTTGGCTCCTGATCGCATGGAGCGCAGGATCATGTCGGCATCATTGCTGTCCCCAGAGACAAAGGAGTGGCTGTGCTTGGAGATTTCGACGATCTTTTCGAGCGTCTGGATTCCCTGCTCCTTGTCCGGTGCCAGATCGATAATGACTATGTCGGGCTCCATGGAACGGATCTCATCAAAAATCCATCCATCCAGGGCAGAGTAAAAACTGTTAAGCTCGGCCCGAATTTCGATCTGGTCGGAACCTTCCAGCAATTCCCGAACATGTTCCCGGAATTCCTCGTCTGGACTGATGATTATGATTGATAGCATTTCCCTGAAGTCTCCAAGGTTTAAGCTCTGGGAATCCTCCTGTCCTACCATTCAATAGAACGTCCCCCGAGCATGGATACGGTGCGCCGATCACTTGCTGACAGGAGCTGTCTGCCCGGAACTTGCAGCTGCCGGACTTCCCTCCACTACCCCGACTTTCCCGTCAAACTTCTGAGGATCGAGGAAGGGCTTGGGGCCCTCCGGCAACGGCGGCACCTGATCTGGGTTGAAGGGTTTCACCAGCTTCGGAGTCACCATAACCATCAGTTCGGTCTTGGATTTGTTGAGAGACCGGCTGCGGAAGAGATAACCCAGAACGGGGATGTCCCCTATTCCCGGAATCTTGGTGTAGATCTCCGAAACACGGTTATCAATCAGCCCCGCAATGGCGAAACTCTGTCCGTCCGCCAATTCTACTTCGGTCTCAGAACGGCGGGTACTCAGAGCCGGAATGAAGAATCCTCCGATGGTGACGGCATTGGTGTAATCCAACGCGCTGACCTCAGGCCGCACCTTCAACCGAATCTTGCCGCTTGGCAGTATGGTTGGAGTGAAGTTCAACCGGACACCAAATTCTTTGAATTGAATAGTCACCGAGTTCAAGTTCTGGCTGCTCTGAACGATTGGAATGGGGAACTCCCCTCCAGCCAGGAAACTGGCCTCCTTCCCGTTCGAGGCCAGCAGGTTGGGTTCGGCCAGGATTTGCAGGAGGTTTTTCTGCTGCAACGCCTTGATAGTGGCTCCAAAATTCAGATCGAATCGGAAGAAGAACAAATTGAGCAGGTCCGAGATTGTCTGTTGGGCAGTAAATCCCGGCCCACCGCTGGGATGAACTGTGCTGAGGTTGAGATCCCGGAGGGGGCTCCCGAACTGGCCGGTGGAGGTTTGTCCCAAGGTATTGAAGGCTCCCGTGCTAATGAGGTTGATCCCCAACTGTTGCACTGCCGCACGGTCGACATCGGCAAACTTCACCTGGAGCAGGATCTGTTCGGTGTCGGGCGGTGGCGGCAGTTGCAGCATGTTGACTACCTTTGTTGAATAGGCTCCGGCAATCTCTACAGCCTTTTCGACGACCCGAGGTTCACTGGCTGTTCCGGCCAAAACGATCGCCCCCTTGGCCGTAGAAATGTTAATGTTCTCAGTGGGGAATTGATCCTCCAGTTGTCGCTGCAGAAGCGAAATGTCGGCCTCCACAACCAGATCGTAGCTGGTGGTCTTGCCGCTGCGATCCCAGAGAATTAGGCTGACAATACCCGGGGCTTTCCCATTGATCAGAACCTGTTGGGGGGAAATGACGACGGCGTCAGAGATGGTTTGGTCGGTGACCGAAACCCGTTCAATGGGATCGGCCGTGTTGACAACAATGGATTTTGAAGCAATGACGGTCAATTGTGGAATGTCTGAAGGGGCCTGCTTCTGAGGCTTGGCTCCCTGTCCATATACTCCTGGCGGCAGCAAAGCAACCATCAGACTTCCGACGA
>JBGPHY010000057.1:0-15290 GCA_041484625.1 Terriglobia bacterium
AGCTGGTGGAATTCACATCTGCCCGCGGACATGATTCCAGCGGTCCCGTTGCTACCTCTGAACAGTTGCCATGTCAACCACCGCAGCTCAGGAATTCCGACCACCTTCCCGCTTCAATCGAACACCTTGACAGTAAATGGGGTGGCTCAGAACGTGGCACGGGGATTCTGGGGAGTTCCCACTGGGGGGCGTTATCAGGCGGACATTTGGAACACCAACAATGCGGCCAGAAACTTGTTGGAGATCATCGCCAACGCAGCCCGGACCGAGTATCCCACCACCGGGGACTATCCGATTCGGGTTTATTCAATCGGGATGGGAGTTTTGCTACGTTATAACCTGGGAACAATCCCGGAACTCGCGGAGGATATCTTGAAGCGGATCGCCAACGACAAAACTTCACTGGATTACAACACCGCCCAGGCTGCTGGCAAGTACTACTACGCCCAGACCTCTGCCGATGTGGGGGCTGCATTCCAGGCTCTGCGTAGCGAGCTCCTACGTTTGAGCAAATAAGTTCTACTCATAGCGGAGCGCTTCGATCGGATCGAGGCGGGCGGCTTTCATGGCCGGCATGATGCCGGCCATCAATCCGACTGTTAGAAGCACAAGGCTCGAGACCAGGACTGCTCCCAGCGACACCTGCAGTTGCAGGTCCCCCTTTTCTCCAGCGTCTTTGAAGATGGCCCCGAACAGAGGCATCGATCCCAGTGCCGTGGTGGCCACCACTCCTACCAGAACGCCGACCAGCTCTCCCATTCCGACAATGAGCAAGGCCTCCGTTACGAATTGAGAAAGAATGGCCCGCCTGCGAGCTCCAATGGCTTTTAGCATGCCGATCTCCCGAGTGCGGTCGATGACCGAGGTGAGCATGATATTGGCTAAGCCCACACCTCCAATAGCCAGCGTCAGGACACCCACAAACCCGAGCAACAGCTTCAAAGCAATGGCCATCCCGTCGATGATGCTTAAGAACTGGTTAAAGGCGATGATTTCAACGGCCTTGGTGTCGGTTGGGGAGTACCGGTGGATTCCGGCCAGGGTGGCCCTGACCTGGTCAATCGCCAGATCGCGGACCCGCGGCGAGATCGGGGTCCAGGCAATGATGTCCGGGTAGCGGATATCCCTGTAAATCGACATGGTCTCGTAGGGGAGAAAAATACAACTGTTGTCCGGTGTGCTGTAATTGGCGAGCTGAACCTTGGTCTCCAGCACGCCAATTACCGTGAATCGTTGGCCGCGGACGAAGATATCCTCATGGATCGGCGAGATACCGCTGAACAACTCCTTCGCTGCAGTGGCGCCCAGAACGGCGACGCGGGTGCGGGAGTGGTTGTCTTCATAGTTGAACCACCGCCCTGAAGCGACCGCCATATTCCGGATTTGGTAGTACTCGGGAACAACTCCCCGCAACGTGTAGTGCTTTTCCCGATTCCCCCGGACCACCCCCATGTCATAACGCATCAGCTCAGGCGAGATAGCTCCAACCAGCGGGACTGCTTCGCGGATCACGGAAATGTCATCCCGAGTGAGCTGAATCCTGTGGCCGGCGCGCAAGCCGCCCGCCTGCTGACTGGTCTGTCCATTGAACATGATGATCAAATCCTGCCCCACGGCCAGGAAAGAGCTTCGAAGCGCCGTGCCAAAACCGTTTCCGTAAGACATGAGCATGATGAAGCAGGCCAGACCCCAGCCCAGGCTCAAGACGGTGACGAGGGCTCGGCTCCTGCGGAATTTTAAGGAGGCCAACGCCTCTTTGAGTATGATCTTCCGATCCATAAGGCACCTTTCAGCGTTCGTACCTCAGGGCTTCCACGGGTGTAAGTTCCGAGGCGCGCCAGGCCGGCGGAATGGAGGATAGAATGGCGATCATGGCCAGGGCGATGAGAGCCGCCAGGAAGGTGTCCAGCGCAATCGGCAGTCCGGAAAACATCGCCGGCATCGGCAGTGAATTGACTGCCGACGTAAACAGCCACGTCAAGGTCAACCCTCCGACTCCACTTAATAACGCCAGAAACAGCCCTTCCACGAAGAAGTCGAGCAAGATACGCCGGTGGGTAGCGCCTAAGGCCTTTTTCAAGTCGATCTCGTTGGTCCGTTCCGAAACCGACATCATCATGGTGTTCATGATCCCCACACCACCCAGGCTCAAGGTCACCAGCGAGACCAGTGCCAAAAAGATCTCGGTAGAATCGAAGACCTTATCGAAAAGCTCCGCGTCTTCCACGGTGTCCCAAAAGTAAAGAGCCGACTCATCCTCGGGATCGAACCCGTGGATACTGCCTAGCACCCGCTTGACTTGGTGGCGGGCCTCCTTCCATCCCCGCAAATCCTTAGGGCGATAGAGCATGGCGCCGAGACGTCCCTCGCTGAAAGCCTCGCGGTTAGGCGGGCAATCCCGACGCAGGCTGGTGGCGGGGATCAACACCTTGTCGTTGTCCCATCCGTCGTAAGAGCTATTCTGGTTCTTTTCGCCCATGAGCCCGATTACCTGGTAGGGATGGCCACTAATTCGGATTCTCTGTCCAATTACTTGAGGTCGAGCTTCGAAGAGCTGCTTTTTGACAGAGGAACCCAGGACACAGACTCTCCGGCCATCCGCCACATCCGCCTGATTCACTTGGCGGCCGTTTTCCACCGGCAGGTTCCGCAATTTCAAATAGTCGGGTGTGACTCCGACTGCCAGGAACTGACCTGAATTGAAATCGCTCGAAACCGTTGTCCCATAGCGTTTAAGTTCCCCTCCCACTACCTCCACGCCCGGGCACTGTGTCCGCACCGCCTGGAGGTCCTGCTCTTGGAGAAAGATGTTGCGTCCTGCCCGCTGTCCGCCCGCCTGTCTTTCCGTTCTTCCTCCGAAGATCATGACGAAACTGTTTCCCAGTTGCTCCATGTTCTTGCGCTGACCCAGCCGAAATCCATCGCAAAGAGCCGACATCAGAACCAGGGAAGCAATGCCCCAGGCAATGCCGAACATGGTCAAGAAACTGCGGGTTTTGTTGCGCCAGAGAGTGGCTACGGTCTGGCGAAGCAGTTCGGCGACAGTCTCGAAGAGACGCATATTACCTCCGGGGCAGATGCTTTCTACCTCATCCTCATATACGGTCCTTGAGAGAAAAAGGTTCCTGCCTATTCATTTGATTGCGGAATGATCCAATGAAAGGGGACCCCGAACTCAAGTAGGGAGTTCTAGAGGGAAGATGCCGCTTCTCCCGATTGAAGGTCAGCGCCGCGACTGAGTGCCATTGCAGGCGGGATAAATTGTGGGGGGTACCTTCCCCGCGAACTGCTTCATGGCACAAAATCTCGATTCCTGGAGGAAGGGTCCGGCACAGTGGCGTACTGGATCAGCGAGGCAATGGTTGATTCAAATTCCCTATAGTCATCCTCGTTCCATGACCTCAACTCCACTTTCAGTCGTCCGTGAATGCAGCAATAACCCGCCAAAACCAGTTTCCAACAAGCACCATCTCGCTGTGGTTCAGGGGACGCGGAAACATTGGAAGGAAATTCCCCGGAGAGAAGAGGTTGACCATTTTGGAAACGTGCTGCGGCTTCCGCAACCTGGGCTTTCTCAATATGGGCATACTTCCCGTAGTGGTTCTGGGTAAGCTTGCCGTGAAGCACCAGGAAGGAATTCAGGATATTAAGTGAATTGGTTCGGTTCCAAAGAAGACGCTGCATCTCTCGGGCTTTTCTATATTGGTTGGAGAGTTCTCTCCAGGCACTGGCCATGGCTTCGTCCAGTCTTTCAATAGCCGAAGTATCCTTGTTGTCTTGTGTCATAGTACACTATCTCACTGGTAGTAAAATCAGCCCGCCGGGTCCTACCGGCAAATACACCACAAGGCGGAAAGCTGGGACATGGAGCCCAAGAATATTTACGGACTTTGGGTCTGCTTGTCAAGGCCCGGGGTCGATTGTCCTTCGCATCAACAAGAAAGCAGATTACATCCTTCCGGGCTTCCGTTAAAATTCAAACAAGATTCCATGTAATCCTTAAGGATGGTGGATGTTGAATTGAGGCCAACTGTATACCGGGATTTCAAGGGGCTAAAGGATCTGGTGCGGAACGAGGATCCCGATCCGGCACCCCATGCGGAAAAGTCTTTTCAAGAGGCCGAACCGGTTGCTGGAGTCCTCACTGATGACGACCTTTTCGCTCACTCCATGCAGGACGTTACTCCACTGGGATGGAGTGCTGTTCCCCTTCCACCCAGCCGGCCTGTTGAGATCCAGAACCCCCAGGGAAGTGAGGACGAAGGACTTCGACTGTTGACCGAATTTGTGATAGGCAAGGGAAGTGTGGACCTCACCCTGAGCGGAGAGTACATTGAGGGGGCCTCGCACCCGGAGGGCTGGTTGTTGGTTGACTATCTTCGTTCCGGGCGCTTCTCCGTCCAGTCCCATCTGGATCTTCACGGGATGAGTGTCGAAGAGGCCCGGGAGCGTCTCCACCAGTTCGTCCGCACCAGCCTGATGCTTGGGCATGGTTGTGTTCGAATCGTTCACGGCCGTGGCCATCATTCAGCGGACGGCGAACCTGTTCTCAAGGAGCAGGTACAGAAGTGGCTTAGAAGTCGGCGGATGAGCCGCCATCTTGTGGCCTACACTTCTGCATGCCAGACCGATGGCGGAGGCGGTGCTGTGTACGTCCTGTTGCGAAGGAGATCGAAGTAGCTGGGAGGTGGGAACGGTATTCCTCCTCCTCTCTTAGACCTGCCTTAATAGCCTTAACCGCCTTCAGCCAGTAAGCGCGCATACCCCTCGCGGAAGGTGGGGAACTCGAAGACATAACCGGAAGCCCGCAATCTCAAACTCCTGCATCGCTTGCTGCCTGACAATCGTCCGGACAAACTGTTCGATAGAGGGGCTGCTCTGGGCGGCGGAACCTTCAGCCTGTCTGCCAGCCAGCAAAAGATCTCACAAAGTGTTGCCGGCTCGTGGTCGGTTCCAAGGTATAAGGGTTCCGGACTCTCCAGGGACATCAGGTGCCGCAGGGCGCCGGCGCAATCATCTCTGTGGATGCGGTTGGTATAGACTGGGGGCCCCTCGCTGCATGTAGCGTCTCCCCGTCTTACCAGCTCGATTATACGGGTGCGTTGCGGCCCATAAATGCCGCTTAAACGCAGGACAGTTGCCGAAAAGCTGCTACCGATCAAGAGCTGTTCGGCTTCGAGGAGCCGTTTCCCCGAAAAGTTTTGAGGAGAGGCTGGGGTATCTTCGTCTACCTCCTCGCCGTGGCATTGAGCGTAGACTGCTGTGCTTGAAGTGAAGATGACTCGTGGGGGAATCTGACCACACTGACCGAGAGACTTCAGTAGATTCGCCATGCCGATCACATAGGCATCCCGGTAAGCCGCATCGGTAAGATGGTCAGCCGCAGCTGTATAGAAAACGACGTTCAGGGCCTCGGGTAGATTACCGAGGGTCTCGGGCCGAGTGAGGTCGGCTTGGATCGGCTGAATGGAACCGGGCAGCCGCCAGCTCTGCCGGCGAAGCCCCCAAACCCTGTGCCCATCAACCAGCAGACGGAGAGCCAAAGCGGTTCCAACATCTCCGCACCCCGCAATCAGGATTCCCAATAGGTTCCGGTTCATGCAAATTCCTTGCTTACTTTTGGTCAAGATTGCTTGAAGGACGCCGGAAGTTGTCTGTTATGATTCCGCAATTACTCTAACGCAGTCTGGAGTCCTCTCATTATGGCTGATCCGTTCTCCCGAGAAAACCTGGAAGTTCGACGTCAACCTTCCACAGCCTATCGCTGGTGGGTACTTGTTATCATCAGCCTGGCGATGTTCGGCAACTATTACGTCTACGATAGCATTAGTCCCCTGGCGGATGTGCTAAAGGAACAATTGGGATTCTCGGATGCCAACATCGGCTGGCTTAATGCCATTTATAGCATACCCAATATCTTCATGGTCCTGATCGGGGGTTTCCTGATTGACCGCATAGGCACGCGCAAATCCACCTTGATCTTTGCCGTTCTCTGTCTACTCGGCGCGTGTGTTACAGGGTGGAAACCGAGCCTGCAAGTGATGGCGGCGGGGCGGCTGTTGTTCGGGCTGGGAGCGGAGTCCCTGATTGTTGCAGTGACCACCGCCATTGCCAAATGGTTCAAGGGCAAAGAACTCAGCTTTGCCTTCGGCATCAATTTGACCATCGCCCGGCTGGGATCGTTTGCGGCGCTAAATTCCCCCACCTGGGCCCGAACTTATTACCAGAATTGGCAGTGGCCTCTTCTGGTAGGAGTCGCGTTTGGTCTCATTTGTGTCGTCGCCGCTGTTTCCTACTGGTTTCTCGAATTGCATGCTGAGAAGCACTACCAGGTAGGCGGTGCTGGACAATCCGACAAAGTCGTTCTTGCAGACATCTTCAGATTTGGAGTTTCGTACTGGTACATCGTGGCGCTCTGCATTACTTTCTATTCAGGAATCTTTCCCTTCCAAACCTTTGCGGTGAAGTTCTTTATCGAAGCGCACGGAACTACGCGGGAGACCGGGGGATTCCTCTCCAGCCTGCTCACCCTGTTTGCCATGGTCTGCACTCCGTTGTTTGGGCTGCTGGCTGACCGAGTCGGCCGCCGATCCCTCTTCATGATGTACGGTTCTCTCCTGCTGATGCCGGTCTATCTTATAATGGCCTACAGCCACAGCACTCTGTATTTTCCTATGGGGATGATGGGAATCGCCTTTTCGCTGATTCCTGCAGTCATGTGGCCTTCGGTGGCCTATGTGGTTGAAGAGTCAAAACTGGGGACCGCCTATGGCCTGATGACCATGATTCAGAATATGGGGCTGGCGGGATTCAATCTCCTCATCGGTTGGGCCAACGATTATTCCAATGCCAGTGCCTCCCATCCCGAGGGATATGTTCTGGGGATGTGGATTTTCTCATGCCTCGGATTCTTTGGGTTTCTGTTTGCCTTTTTGCTTCGCCGCAATGAGACTGGTCCCCAGGCCCACGGGCTGGAAACCATTACCGCCAAGTCCGGCTGAGGGAGACCATGCTAGTATCCTCGCGTTGCGCGGCGAGGGGCTATCGGCTCCTGTGGGGGGTATGCTGCGGGCGGGACTCCCGCTCTTGAATGACCTTCTCTACTGGAGAAGAGGAAATTTCCTGAGCGACAAGCTCATACCAGGGAGTCCTCGTCTGGCCGTCGGCCTGCAGGTGAATTCGAAAACCACCTTCCACTTTCTGAACGTCGTCGTCGCTCAACCGTCCGAGACGAGCACCTTTCCCATCGAGCGGGTAAACAGTGAGCTGGCTAGCCGCTGAGCGCAAGGTCACAAAGCTCTCCACTCTCTCCATCCACACAGGAGGAATCGAATTGTTCAGAGTTCCGGATGGCTTGGAAGTGTTGCTCTTAAGGGTCCACCAGTCAGTAGAGGAGCCATAATTTACCAGTGGCAGAGGCTTCGCCGGATTTGACCCCGGCTCAGTAGGCAACGTGTAACCGGGCGTGGAAAGTAGCATCCGGGCAGAACTGGGCAACGGTCGACCGTCCACCGGAGTCAACAACAGCGATACAAAGCCCCGAGCCGAGGGTCCTAACTCCAAGTCAATGGCGCCAGCGGTCACTATCTGACTGCCTGGAAAGCCGAAGACCCCAGCTGCGCGGGATGCGTGAATCAGGAAAAGCCGGCGGGCGCCATCAAACGAAGTCTCGCCGGTATCAGACACGATGGGGAATGCCAGTTTCTCCTGGGCCGCTGGTGGTATCGGGTTGGTTCTGTCCTTGGCCAGGCTGACCCGGTGCTTCAGAGCGGTGAGGGGCACGAAGCCCAGGGCGTTTTCCAGGAAAGAAGAAATCGACCAACCCCCTGATTTGTTTCGTCCCGCTTGCAGACGGGTCTCGAAGGAGAGGGGAAGCTCCAGCGGCTGCACACTGCTCTCGATGGCCCCAGAGCGGAAGAGCCAGGCCGCCTGGCCGAAGTTGGGGAATTTGGTCCAGTCGCCATTCATGTTGAAACCATTCGGGACCCCATCATCCCAGTTGCGGCCATGAGAATAAGCAAAGTGCATGAGTCCGTCCCAGTCCTGCAGGGCGCCGAAGGCGGCCAGCGTGGGATCAATCTCAGCAGCGTGGGTGTTGGGCCAGGGCTGGTTGAACTCGCTTACGGTGTAGGGACGGCCTCCCTCACGGGATGCTGCCAGATTCAAATATTGTTCCAACCCTCCTCCCACTGAGGAGGAGTCTCGAATGGCCCAGTCCCGATCGTCCCAAGGCTCATTCGGGAAATAGTAATGGTCTTGATAGAAGTGGTTATCCTGGTAACCGAGATCCTGGTGGGAGTCCATATTCAATAGTCCGCCAAACGCCATCTGGGTACCGGCGACCGGCACCAGCAAGTCTGTCTTCTCCCGGATCACCGACTGCATCTGGTTGAGGTAGTTGCCGTCACGATCCACTAGAAAGGCCAGGTAATCGTTCAGGCGTGCCTCAGTGGCGATCTCAGATTCGGAAACCAGGCTGATATTGCCTGCTTCCAGGGTTTCACCGGAAGCAAGGCCATGTTTTCCGGCAAGGCGCAGGCTGGCATTACGAATATGGATGGGGACGCCGATGACCTTCTCGACTGATAACCCGAAGCGCCCGATCCGGTCCATGGAAAAGCTGGGAACCACGGTCATAGAAAACTTCTGCCACTGGCTGGTGATGGGGATGGTCCGTGATGAAATGGTATCCCAGGGACTGACATCCTGTTTGACGTCCCAGTAGATTTCCCCTGTTTTGCCGCCCGGAAGGTCGGCCTTCATCTCCACCTCGGCCAGGTAGCTTTGGCCAGCGGCAATCGAAAAACCTACCTGTTTGAGAATCACCCAATTCGAGCCAGAATTCACCTTGATTTGGATCTCGGGCGCATTGGAAGCGCTCAGAAATGTGGCGTCGGCACCCGGATGAATCTCCAGCGCTTCCCATTGGCCTGTGAGAAGTTCCGGACCGTCCGATTGCGTGTTTCCCCATGCTGTTCGGAGTGCAATGGTGGTTGAGTACTTGGAACTCAGAAACGAATTCCACTGGTGTTGGAATTGGGTCCGGTACTCACCGACCAGGTAGGTTTCCAGCCACGAATTGGTGTAGGCGTCTACCAGGGAGCTTTCATTGTTGATCTCTACCACGCCTAATACCGGATCGTCTTTCAACCTCAAGGATTCGAGCAGTTGTCGAGTGTACTCCATTTGAAGTTCCACCATTCGCGGGAAAAAGATGTGCAGCGGCTTGCTTTGGTCGGGGAACTGGACCGCGCCCAGCGAAGGGACCTGATCGATGGATGGGCGGAACTGGTAGCCTACATGAAGGTTTAAGTCGGCATAGATTCCCTCGGCACTGAGGGCGGTTAAGAAGGTCCTGAGCCGCTGAATGGAAATCGGATTGAACGAGGGATAGGGTCCGGTGGTCAACAGGCTGTTGGCATCTTCGGGCGTGGAGTCTGGAGAGGAGTCCATGTGATGAAGCCGCACCAGGTTGATCCCCAGTCGACGAAGGCGTTTGGCAATTCGTGCGGCGTCGGGTTCCGCGGGGAAATTAGCGCCAAATGCCAGGTTGACACCAAACAACCGAACCCTCTCATCGTCGCCCGTGTGGGGCTGGAGATCCAGACCGACCCGGTAGAAATGATCTTCCTTGATAAAGAGCCGGTCTGCCGGCCTCAGCGGATGATTCAGGAAACTAAAATCCGGTGCGCCGTTCAAGCCGTCCTGGTCAATGGAAAATTGGTAAAAACCGTTGGTGGGGAGGACGGCAACCAAAATCATGAGCGAATTGAGCAACAAACTTGGCATAAGAGGCCTCGAAGGGTCCGGAAGAGATAATGACGTGCAGCCGCTGCCAGGAAGGACCCGACAGTTGGCCCGGAGACTCATTGGACAGGAGAGCCGGCTCCTGTCTATGATTATAGGGGCATGTACTCTACACGGGCAAACGGTTGAAGCCTTGAACTCCTGAAATGTCCACCACCCAGGTGACTCCTGATTCGTTATGCTGATACCTTTTGATGCCAAGGGAAACACCGGGCGGGTCCTCTTCAACCTAAAGCAGGACTGCTACACGGTGAGTCTGGACGAAGAGGTTGTTTACTCCTTTGACGCAGAAGGACGGTTGTTGACCCTATGGCAGGGCGGGCGGACTTATGTCAGGACTCTCGATAATCGCCTGGTCGCCAAATGGCACAAGAGCAATTCGCCGCGGTCGCGGAAGTCCGTACAATGTCTCGACGAATCTGACAAGAGCCGCGTGATATCCGGGGTCTGCAGTGCGGTACAGGACTTGAAGCGCCGGCTGGAGGACGGGGAACTCGTATTGGCGGATGAATCCTTGGAAGGGGGGCCGGCCCACCAGATGGTTGCCTCTATCCTCGAGAAGCTTGGCGCTTGGGATCTTCAGCGCTACCAGCAGGAGGAGTTTCGTTTTGACTCGGTTTATTCCCCGGTCAGCATCCTTCCCCTTGATCAGTACTACTCCCTTGTACTTCAGGCCACCGTGGGGTGTCACTGGAATCGCTGTACCTTTTGCGATTTCTATCGTCACGTTCCTTTTCACATTCGGACTCCCCAGGAGTTTGCCGATCACATCCGGGCTGTCCGGAACTTCATGGGTGACGGTCTTCGGCTGAGGCGGTCGATCTTCCTGGGGGACGCAAATGCCCTGGTGACTCCTCAGGCCAGGCTCCTTCAGATCTTTGATCTCGTGAACATCGAGTTCCCGGAGATAAGCGGGAACATCCCGCTGGAAGCGGGCCGCCGAAACCTCTTTCAGGGAATCTATTCCTTCCTGGACGTCTTCACGGGAGAAAAGAAAACAATGTCAGACTACCGGGAATTGAAGGCTAGAAATTTGAAACGCGTCTATGTCGGAGTTGAGACGGGGTGTGATGACCTGCTCAAGTTCCTTAACAAACCGGCCACATCCGCCCAGGCGCAGGAAGTCATCTCGGAAATCAAGCAGGCCGGCATTCATGTGGGTGTGATTATTCTCATCGGAGTGGGGGGAAGCCGGTACTCTGAATTGCACGTTCTCGAGACCACAAGAATCCTGAATGCGCTTCACCTGGATGGCGGGGACTTGATTTACTTCTCTCCACTGTGGGATTTTCCTGGTAGCGAGTATTCACAACGATTGGCAGCAATTGGGATTCCTGAGTTGACGGGCGAAGAGAAAAGGGATCAGTTGGAGGAGATGCGCTCCGGTCTGTGTTCCCCCGATGGGGACAAGCCCAGGATTGCGCTCTACGATATTCGCGAGTTCGTTTACTGATATGCCACTGCTTTCAAACTGGCTAACCCGGGCACGTCTTACCCGGGTCAGCCAATATCTTGGAAGATCGGTTCTCGATGCCGGATGCGGACACGCGGAACTGCTGGATTACCTGCCCCCGCATGTCGAAAAAATTATCTTGCTGGATCGAAGTCCGGAGAGGCGGGAATGGGTTAACCGTAAACAGGCGGCAACCCGCATTCCTGTCGAGTTTATACTCTTTGATATTGACAGGGCTGAGTGGGACAGGAATCTCGAGAAGGTCGACACTGTGATCATCGCCGCTGTCCTGGAGCATTTGCGGAAGCCTTTGGCAACGGTCCGTCATTTGGGACAAACATTGAAACCTGGCGGAACCATGGTTCTGACCACCCCGACTCCCCTGGGGGGGAAGCTCCACTGGTTAGGGAGCCTGATCCGGCTTACCTATCGCGAAGCAGCCGACGAACATGAGCGGTTTTACGATTTCAGAGCCTTGCGATCATTGCTTGCAGACTGTGGTCTCGAAATGATTCGATATGAAAAATTCCTGTTTGGGCTTAACCAGTTGGTTGTTGCCAGGCTTGCGAGCAAGGAGGATCCCGAACTTGTTCAAAACGTTTCTTCGTAAACACATGACATTGATAATCAACCTGTTGGGATTGATCCTCGTGATCCTCATGCTCTATGTGTTTGACCTGTACAAACTGGACTGGGGCAACAAATGAATCACCGAGGACCTCTATGAAAACGGCCGCAGTTTGGAGGGTACTTTCGAAGATCAAACTGACTATTTGGTCAGATTTTCCGGGGCGGAAAACTTCTGGTGGGCCCTGTAAATAAAGGCCAGAATTTCTGCGACGACGCGATAGCATTCAGCGGGGATTTCTTCATGCATGTCCATCTTTGACAAGATATCGATCAGAACGGGATCCTGGTGAACGGGGATGTGGTGTTCACCGGCAATCTGAAGAATCCGTTCTGCCAGGTGCCCTTGGCCCTTGGCCACCAGGCGGGGGGCATCATCGCGCCCTCGATCATATTGAAGCGCTGCTGCTTTCTTGAATTTTTGGTTATCGCTCATCGTCCTCAAGCCGTCAGGTTCAAGAGAGAACCTTCTCTCAGGATTACTTCGACTTCCTTTGGGCCGTTTCGAAACAAACGGATTGGATCGACCACGACCTCAAGATCCACCCCGGTGAATCCCGCCTTTTCCAATCCTTCGGCAAGTTTTGCCAATTGGGTTTCCAGCTGATCCCGGGTTTCCGAGTTTTCGACGTATAACCTCACCTCAATCTGTTGCTCAAGCCACTGCGCCCAGGCCTCCAATTTTCCCAGTCGGGGCAGTTCGAGAAAAATATCAATGGAGTACGGGGCCTTGGGGTCTCTCCGGACAGAGTTTCCTGACTTGTTAAAGAAACGAATTCGGGCCTGAGTCGACTGTGAATCGAACAATAAGGGAAATTGAGCCACAAAGCTTCCGTCCTTCAGCCACTGGCAGGCAACCTCAGTCTGTTGTTCCAGCAACTGTTGGCTGATCGCCAGTTTCTGCTGGGCGATGAGTTCGCGATTCAAGGCCTCGGTTTCCGGCCGGAAATTCTGCAGAGCCTTCTCCACTTGTCCGAGCAGGGCCTTAAGGTCAGCCGACAGTTGCCTCAAGGCTTGGTCGGGGGTCTTCTGCAGAGTCTCCAGCAGGGTTCTCAACTTGGCTTCGAAAAAGACCCCGGAATTCTCCAGAAGTGCCTTTAATTGGTCCTGCAACTCCACGCTGTTCGGTCCGACCATGATGGGCAAGAGCAGCCTCTGCAATTGCTGGAGGTGGATTTCCTGCATACTCCCATTCTGATTTCGCAGGAGTTGCTCCAGGCCCCGCAGGAAAAGAGCCGGGTCGGCGGCCGTTGCGGTTCCTGTTCGTTGTCCCCACGCCATCAGCAAAGCGGCCATTTGGAGATTCTTCATGGCCGGCTCGACGCGCTCTCCCAACAGCTGCAGCTCCAATGGCGGTCCGGGCTGACTCACTTTCAGCCGGATCTCTTCGCCTTCTTGAAGGAGTAGTTGCGTCTTGGCATACAACTTTCTTTCCCCTACGCTCAACAGTAGCTGCCCGTCGGTCTCGATCTTCAGGACACGAGCCGTAATTTCCCTGCCCAGAGCCAGCGTCACCTCTTCCGCCCCATCGATTCTCAAGACGGACAGGCGGGTCAGATCCGATTGGATGGCCGAAAAGTCCATATGCCCTCCAATCTTACTTATCGGAATAATTTCCAGGTTGTTAAGTACGCGACTTTTAAGGAAGCGACGAGAGGGGGGAGCTAAAGCAAACGGGATAAGTAAAGCAGTCGATGGTGAAGAGGTAATAAGATTGATTCTTGGCTCCATTCAGAGCCGTATATTTAAAGAAACGCCGTTCCTTACAATATTCTTAGCTCCTTAGGAACGGGCTCGTTTTGAGGCTGAAGACGTTGGTGCCGCTCCTACAAAGCTCGAGATTCAATGTTGCCGCTTGGAACTATAAAGATTCGGATCCTACGGAACCTGCAGATCCAAGCTCCTAAACTAACTCTTGTAACACTGCCAAGAACGTATGTATTAGTCGCTGACTTTCTATACTTTATCACTCGATTTGGCTTCGTTTCGGATGGGATAAAGCGACTGTTTTTCCGGAGGCATCTCCATCCAGTAATGCGGCATTCCCGTGGCTTGGGCCAACTCTTCAGCAACTTTCTCTGCTTCGGGAATAGAGTCCAAAGGTTTCATGTTCACCTGGCGGATCAGTCCATTAGGAAACTCTTTGAATATGACATACCTGGCCTCTGACGTCATGCTGCTCAACCTTTAACCATCAGGGTAATCTGCGACTTCCAGAGAATACCACAATCACGCGGCGTTTGGGCTAATGTCGATAGACTACCCGGCCGTCAACAATAGTGTAAAGGACCCGGGCCCGTGGGATTTCCTCGGGAGAAACAATGAAGAGGTTACGATCCAAGACAACCAGATCCGCCAGAAACCCTGCCTCCAATCGCCCTTTTCGGTCTTCTTCGAAGGCAGCAAATGCACTATTGACCGTATAACATTGCACGGCTTCCTCCAGGGTGATCTTTTCTTCGGGGATCCATCCTTGAGGATGCGCACCGTCGGTAGTTTGGCGGGTCACCGCGGCGTAAAGGCCAAGCAGGGGATTCAACGGGGCGACCGGCCAGTCGGTTCCAAAACAAACTCTGGCTCCGGCGTCGAGCAGGGAACGAAAAGCGTAGGAACCCCGGGCTCGGTCTTTTCCCAATCGCTTGTCCGCCCATCGGCCGTCGTCGATCAGGTGAACCGGTTGCGCCGAGGCGATGACTCCGATTCGGGCAAAGCTCGGAATGTCTTCCTTTTTCAAATGCTGGGCATGTTCAATCCGACAGCGCCGATCACGCGTTCCGTTGGTACGGGCCAAGTCCTCAAAAAGACCCAGCAGAATATGATTAGCCTGATCGCCGATCGCATGAACGGAAAGCTGTAGTCCTGCGAGATCTGCTTCCCGCATTCTCTGCTGGATTTTGCTTTGGGGGATGGCTTCTTCGGCCAGCAGGCCCGAGGTTGACGGCTCGTCCTGGTACGGTTCAAAGAAATAGGCTGTACTGGATCCCAGGGCCCCGTCCATAAAGGCCTTCAACCCGCCCAGCTTGATCCAATCATCGCCCACACCGCTCCGGTTGACCTTCTCCGCCAGTCGTCTCCAGTCGGCCAACGGCATTCGCGCGTAAATCCTAGTGGTCAATTGCCCACTTTGTTAAGCCTGTCGGTAGATCTCCAGGTCTTTCCAAGCCGCGATATCCTGGATGGATGTGACGCCATTTAAAGCGGCCTCCTTGATGGCTTCCAGCAATGCGGCCGTAGATTCAGAAGGGGAGGGCGGTGGAATGACCTCCTCCACCAGTCCCATGGCAGAATCCTTGAGGATGCCGGTAGGTTCACCGGTCTGAGGGTTTCTCACAATGACGCCGCCCGGGGGGGCAGCCGTCTTTCGATTGATGCCTGCTTTCCGCAATGCCAATGTGTTGGCCAA